>JABDOO010000103.1 GCA_013043295.1 Candidatus Nitrosopumilus sp. | reverse complement strand
ACTGCAGAAGGAATGGAACAGCAAGCAATCAGCATCATTGGTGCTGCAATATCAATAGGCTATGCCTTTGGTGTTACAATTGTAATCCTCAAAGTAATGGATGCCGTATGGCCTGGCGGAATCAGAGTCACTCCTAAAGAAGAGGAGATTGGTCTCGATTTGGCACAGCATGGCGAAAGAGCATACGTTAACGAATAGAAAAAAACCCTTTTTTTCTTCTTTTTATTTTAATCCAAATAAATTTAGATTTGATCGTTTTATCAAAATCATGTTAATCTCTACAACTGAACTAAATTCAATTTTGGATGACTCTAATGTTATCATAGCTGATACACGTTCTTTCAAAGAATATTCTGAAGGTCATATCCCAGGAGCTGTTCATTTGGATCTATTTGCATTTCATTGGATTGATACCACAAAAGAAGGAATTGAAAATTTCAATAAACAAACTCAAAACCTTCTTTCATTTCTTGGAGTGACTCCCGAGAAAAAAATTATCTTTTATGATTCAGTTTCTGGAATGCTTGCAGCAAGAGGTGTTTGGATGTTGATGTATTTTTCACATCCAAGTGTCTTCATGTTAGATGGAGGAATTACAAAATGGAAAAAAGAGAATCTTTTACTTGAGACAAAACCAAATGGTTTCAAACCCTCTGAATTTTCAGGAAAAATTAATGCAGATATTATTTCAGGATTTGAGAATATTCGAGATAATCTAGATAACTTGAAAATTCTTGATGCTCGCTCTACTGGGGAATATGATGGAACTATTGTTAGAGCAGCCCAATCTGGACACATTCCAAATGCAATCAATATTGATTGGAATCAAAATCTTAATGCAGATGGTACTTTCAAAAGTGATGATGAATTACATCAAATGTATAATATCCCAAAAGACTCTGAAATTGTCACATATTGTCAAGGGGCATATAGAGCTGCTAATACATTTTTGATTTTGAAAAAATTGGGATTTGAAAATGTCCGAGTTTATCTTGGATCTTGGGGTGAATGGGGAAACAAATTAGATCTTCCAGTAGAAAAATAGGGCTTTCTCAGGCACAATTTAGGCATAAAAAGGGCTTTTCAAAATAAAATTTGAAATATTTTATTCTAAAATTAACAATAATTTCACAAATTAATTATCCAAGTATAAACACACACATAGAAATGAAAAAGAGTCTATATGCAATTATTCCAGTTTTTGTATTTTTCATAATCTTTGTAAATGCCTTTTTCGGTCATTTGATTTTTGCATCTGAAACCTATGAGGTTATAAACAAATATTCTGTTTATGTTCATTTATTATCAGATTGGAATAGTGATTCAAAAAATATTATTTTTGATGTAACAAACTCTTGGCACAAATCTGAAAAAAACAGAAACGTAAACCATGTTTTTAATGCCGAATCTAAAGATTACAATACAAATCAAATTCAAGAAATTAATGGAAAATCTTTTGTTGAACTAAAGCATGAGTTTAGCAATTGCCAAGAAGAATGGCAACCAATGTTGTATAGAAAGGCTATCGATACAGTTAGACATGAAATTGAATATGTACAAGGTATGCAGTTAAGTTCAGATCCAAACGTATCTGTATATCCAGACATTGAGAACAATAACTATGATAATTTAGAACAACAAAATAAAATCAAAAATGGGTATGTTCAGTTTTTCCCCATTTGCACATCAAAAGATTCTACATCATACAACTATAGTGTTAAAACAGATAACAAGGAATTAGGTTTTGACGTATACTTTGTATCATCCTTGTTGCAGCAAGAACAATTTGTAAATGGCAGTTTTGATTATTACAAAGAATCAGGATGTTATGGACAAAATAAACAAAGTTACAGTGGTACTTGTAATAATATTAAAAATGGTGGTGGTTTACTAGTAATTTTTCCTGATGATCTGAGGCCATGGACTACAAAATTTACAGTAAATCTCTATGAAAATAACTAATACTAGGGATACAATTAGGAACAAAAAAGAAAAATAAATTAGATTCTAGTATCAATACGCTTAAGTTCAGAATTTTTACAAAAAATTTATGAGTTTTAGGACCGATGTATTTTCAAAAAAAGAACTAGTAATAATTATTGGAATTTCAGTTTTTGTTTCATCAATTTTGTATATTTCGTATATCACCGGTAAGTGATATTGTCAAATTTGTAAGCAACTATTTTTTCTTCCAAATGAATTGATTGTATATCAATTCTGGTCTAATTTGCCTAAATGGTTGTGAACCACCTACATACCATTTTGTAAAGAATTCGTACAAGTGCAATCTGAGAGACTGGATGTATACAATTAATCCTTCAATCATCATAATTCCCAAGTTTCCTCCAATAATCATTGCCATTGCTGCACCTGATTCAGCACCCCCTAATGATGAAAATGCATTATTGACTGTTAATAGTAAAGCCGCATGTACAAGCAGCATAATTCCAAGTCGAGCATAACTGATTGTGTGAGCTAAACTCTCTACCGTTTTTCCTAAGAGAACTTCCATTATGACACTTGCAGGATCTGCCCCATCTTCTGGATGTTTCTTTGCATGCATTACACCACCGACCATCATAATGACCATTGATGCAATTACTATGATAACTGAAATTCTTGTGATAATCCAAACTTGTGCCCAATCACCTAAGAACATTGTAACCCATGGAACAGCTTCGGTGTGAACTTTGGAATACATGTTCATGACATCATATTGTGAACCAATTGC
>JABDOO010000075.1 GCA_013043295.1 Candidatus Nitrosopumilus sp. | reverse complement strand
TGATAGTTTGATCAAAATTATTGCAATTGTTTTAGTTGTGTCAACAGTTTCTGCATTTTTGCTTACCTTGTATAATGGTCCTCTAGAACCAATTGCAGGATTTGAACCAAAGGATCTTTGGGATATTTCTGGAATTTTTTTCTTACTTGCATTAATGGGTTGGATGCCGACAGCAGTTGATCTCTCCAGCTGGAATAGCTTGTGGACCTTAGAGAGAATGAAACAAACACAATACAAACCTAGTTTGAAAGAAACTCTCTTTGAGTTTAGGCTAGCTTATCTGATCACTGGAATCCTTGCGATAATGTTTGTTACACTGGGTTCGTTTATTTTCTATGGTTCAGGTGAAGAACTTCCAAACAGCAATTCTTTATTTGCACATGAAATAGTTACACTGTATACAAAGACAATTGGGGATTGGAGTTACATCATAATTGCAGCTTCTGCATTTACCGTAATGTTTGGAACCATTCTTGCAGTCTTTGATGGATATTCAAGATCATTGCAGAGGACAGTTGAACTGATTTTTACAAAAAATGAAGAGCAAATACGCACAAAATTTCGTTCATTTTACGTTATTTTCTTAATTGTCATTTCAGCAGGCTCTCTAACTGTAATATTTCAATTTGGCAATAATCTCAAAGAACTAGTTGATTTTGCAACTGTATTGTCTTTTGTAATAGCCCCAATTATTGCAATTTTTAATTTTAGATTGGTTACTGGCAAATATCTAGACAAAGAGCATAGACCTTCAACTTTATTGAAAATTTTGAGTTTTACAGGAATAGTTTTTCTAGGCGGATTTGCAATTTTCTTTTTATTTATAAAATTTTTACAATAATTATACCTAATTTAGATGGGACAAACCAAAATCATTCTCTTTCCTTTAGTAAGTTATTTTAATAGAAAAAAACATGAAATACTGTAATGAAAGTCTCTCCTAAAATGAAAAAAGCACTAAATGATCAAATTGCACTTGAGGCATCTGCTTCAAATAGCTATCTTGCAATGGCATCATGGTGTGAAGTAACAGGATATCAGGGAGCCGCAGATTTCTTTTATGCTCAATCCGATGAGGAAAAAACTCACATGCTCAAAATTATTCATTATCTAAATGATATAGGTGCAGTAGCTACAATTCCCGCAGTTAAAGCACCTGTAAGTTCTTACAAATCCCTTGAAGGACTAATCAAAACTGCCCTAAAAAATGAACAAGCAGTTACTAAAGCCATTCACAAAATGGTAGAGATTGCACAAAAGGAAAAAGATCATGGAACATATGCATTTCTAGAATGGTTTGTAAATGAACAAGTACAAGAGGAAACAAAGTTTGAGACAATCTTACAAAAGTTTGATCTTCTTGGAAGAGACAAGCTTGGAATAAATGAAATAGACAAGGTTCTTGCAGCAGATGCAGCAGCACCAGAACCCGCAGCATAGAAAATATTTTCTAAAATAATTAATACTTGGCAATTTTTATTCATTCCATGACTGTTGTTGTAACTAGAAAGCCTGGTGGAATCACACAATTATTCAACACTGAAACTGGCAGGGTTACCTACAAGTGTAAAGCAGATTCTGCGTACATGCTAATCGAGGCTTTTGGTGGAATTGTTCAATTTAATCAAAAAGGCGCAATTGCAACTGTCACTGGCCATATTACATCACTGGAATCATGTGATGTCATAAAAAAAGGACACCCTAACTACAAAACTGCATTGACAAGTATTATCAATTCTCACAAAGAATTTGCTAAAAATTCATCTGAATCTTACCAAAAAGAAATCCAAGAATTAGAAAACAAACTTTCTGGAATTTAATTTCCTTTTTGTAAAGTATTTTTAATTTATTTTTAGCCGTATATCATACAATGTTCACATTCACAGACATCTTGCTCTTTCAATTTCTTTAGACATTTTTTATGTTGACCTGCTTGACATTGTACGCATATCTCTTCAAGATTTTCTATACTGGTGTATTTTTTTGATTGATCAAAACCAAATCCTCCGTCTTTTGGGCCTACCATGTATTTCCTATGTTGTAGTTCTATTTCTACTTCACTAATTGATTGCTGATTTTATTGCATCTAGTAAATTTACCTTATGTGTTTCAATTATTCCTCTAATCTCAAAAGTATCTACATACCCTCCAGCAGATGCACGGGTTGCTTTAAGCAAGTAATGTAATGCCCCTTCTTCTATTTTTCCTACATAATATCCATATAGAAAATCTATTTCGTTTTCACATTTCCAAATTTGTTTAATGCCTGGAAATGTTTGCTTGATCTCTGTAGGGATTTCTTGAATTCTTCTCTGAATATATTGATCAAGTGATTTTCTTATTGATGAATCCTGCAGCAATACAAATGTAATATTTTTTAACTTACTTTTTAGTCCTTTTTCTCTTCGTCTGTGTTCCTCTTCTCTGGTTTATCCCACATGTGCATTGTACCCCTAACCATGAATGAACCAACAATTATGGCAACCAATCCTGTAACAATGAATAAAAAGAATTTTCCAATATCTTTGATACTTGCCATTATTGTTATGCCCCTAGGCGTCTAATTATAATTGCTGTAAGAAAGTAATTAGATTCAATAGTAAGTTTGAAGAATTACCTTCAAATGTCTAAAATTAAACAGATTGCTGCCTGGATTGCAATTATTGGTGGTGGAATAGGCTTTTTCTTCTTCTCAATAGAGATGGCAGAATTTATGCGATAATTGTGAAAACTAAATACGTTCTATTTTGAAATTATATTTATGATCACTGATGAGATCAAAGATTTTTTGAATTTACAAAAACTTGGATATGTTGCTACAGTTTCATCAGACGGTAAACCAAATATTTCTCCTAAAGGTACTATCATCGGTTGGACCAATAACACATTAGCTTTTGCAGATATACGTTCACCTGACACCATGAGGAATTTAAAATCTAATCCTGATGTAGAAATTAATGTCATTGATCCTCTCCTTCGTAAGGGGTACTTGTTTCAGGGCAAGGCTAGAATTCTAGATGAAGGGCCGCTATATCAAGAAATTTTGAATCACTATAGAGATAATGGGATTAAAAGTCCAATTAATTCAATTGTAATAGTAGATGTGTCTAATGTATCTGATGTAATTTCTCCATTATATGATATGGGTATATCTGAAGATGAGATTAAATCAAGATGGCAAAAACATTTTGCAAATCTATGATTGATTTGTAGATTCTTTTAATTTTTCTAATTCTTCTTTTGTTTTTTCATGTTCTTCTCTTTCTTTTTCCAACATTGTTTGTATTGCATCTAGTTCTTTTTGTGTCATGTTGAGTTTTGATTTTAGAGAACCTACAACTACACTTGCAGCTTCAATTACTCCTGCGGAACTTTTTTGACTTTGATTGTTTATTCCAATGAATTCTTTTTCTGATTGAGAGAGAATACTTGCATCCTCAAAATCTTCTTTTTTATCAAGTTCATTTTTGGAATTATATAATCTAGAATTTGCTTCTTCTAACTCTTTTTCAGCTTCTACCTGCTGCTTTCTAATGTTGCCAAGAGTTGCTTTTTCCTCTTCAATTTGTTGTTTAATTTCATCATATTTTTTTGTAAATTCTTCCAACTCTTCTTTTATTTTCTCATGCTCTCCTTCTGTTTTCTTAAATTTGTCAATTGAGCCTGTATCCTTGATAATTTCTGCTTTTTTATTTCTCTCCATTGTTTCTTGATATTCTCGTTTGATAATGTCCAGTTCCATTTTTTTCTGATTTAGCTCTTTTTTGACTAACATAAGATTAGACACTGTGGTATCATATTCTTCTTTGACTGTGGTAATTCTTTGAGTTGTATTTTCTAATTGCTCTTGCTTTTCTCTAAATTCATTTTGAAGCTTTTCAACTTCTGATTCAAGTTCTTCTTTTAGAGTAATCTCTTCATTGCTAATTGTCTTTTCTTCTACTTTCTTTTTACCAAATAATCCCATGTCTCTAAACCTCTTTATCCAAAAGATGAACCTTTCTTATTCTCGCTTTACTCTACCTCTGAAAAATTTGAGATAGAATCCAATACTTCCAATAATTATGCCTCCAAACAAAGACATTGTGCCTAAATCACGCATATCCTGATAGATGTTAGGTGCAAGAAACAGCAACAATGCACCCAAGATAATTAATGCAAATCCTCCACTATTTCTTGATCTATTATGTTCTCCGTGAACCATGACTATGTATACTCTGAAAGTGTTTTTGCAACTTGTTTTCTTCCAATGTCTGAAATGAAGGGCCCTATTTTGGGGCCTCTTGACGTTCCGAGAATTATTTGATATAATATCTTAAAGAAATCTTTTGGCTGTACATCATTTGATTTTGCAATTTGATAAATGGTATTTTGAATATCTTCTATCTCTTCGTCTCCTCCCAGTGCATCTGCAAGCAGTTTTAATGCTTTTTTTGCAGTTTCATCTAAATCAACTTGAGTTTTTTCTTGTTTATCAAACTCATTTGAATAGTTTCCAGCCAACTCGATAAGTTTTTCAATTTCTGGTTCTGGATTTTTTATTACTCCATAATCTAATAGTTTTTTCATTACTCTCTCGGTTCTATTTTCTTTGAATATTTTTGCTAGTTCAATTAGTAATCTATAGTTTACATGTGTGCTTGATTGCTTTGGTGGGTTTAGGAGATTTACATATTCATACAATCCTTTAGATTTGATCAGTTTTGCTTGGTTGTCTACTTTGATTCGACCAAAATAGATGTCTTCAAGCTCATTATACTCGCTCATCAATGATGGAATATCATCAAATCCTAGCTCTCTTGCACCTGTAATTCGTTTGTATAATAGTAGTAAAATTGATTTGGGACTGCCAAACTCTAGCCATTTTTGTGCAGTGATGACATTTCCTAAAGATTTTGAAATCTTTTTTCCTCCTTTGTCAAGGAACATTTCATATTTTACATGATGTGGATGTGGAAATTCTAAAATTTCATCAGCCACCCAATCGTTTACTTTAACTGAATCCATAATGTCTTTTCCATAGGCTTCAAATCTAATATCAAAGGCAGTCCACCTTGCTGCAAATTCAACTTTCCATGCTAATTTTCCAAGATCCTTGCCGATATCTGCCTCTCCAACATGCCCACACCCTTTGATCATCTTTGAGCCAATTTCAGTATCATGACAAGTGTACTTTACTTTCTTTTCATCTGCAATGTATTCTGTGGCTTCTGCTGTGTATAGTCGATTACAATTTGCACAAACCGGGAAGTATGGCAGATATTTTTGATATTTTTCTTGTCCTACCAGTTCTGAAATTTTATCTCCAATTTTGTTACTGTTTTGTAGTATAGTGTGAATTTGTTCTTTGAGTAATCCTTGCTTGTAAGTGTCCACTGCCCTTCTGAATTCGTATTTTATTCCTACTTTGTCTAATCCTTCTAAAAGAATACTGCTCATGTGCATTCCGTATGAATCATGGCAACCATAAGGATCAGGAATTAATGAAACTGGTTTTGCAATATGTTCTTCTAAACCAAATTCTTGCATCCCTTCTGGAATTTTTCTTAACCCATCAAGGTCATCTGAATATGCAATTAAATCTGATTTGTATCCCAAATTTTCTAGTGCTAGTTTTACTCCGTATGCTCTAACTGCATCCCCTAAACTTCCTATGTGTGGAATTCCAGATGCACCCAAACCGCTTTCCACTCTTAGAAGATCTGTATTTCTTCCAAGGGCTTTTTCACGTTCTAGTAATTCTGATGCTAGCTTATCAATCCAAGTTCCTTTA
>JABDOO010000074.1 GCA_013043295.1 Candidatus Nitrosopumilus sp. | reverse complement strand
GGCACTCTTGGATATCCCAAAGAGGCACCTTATGATAGAATCATAATAACTGCTGCATGCTCTCAAATTCCTGCATCTTTATTTGATCAACTTACTGAAAATGGTCTCATAATTGCGCCTGTAGGTGAATCCTCCCAATCACTAGTTTTGTTAAAAAAGACTTCAAAAGGAATTATTGAAATAAAAAATGAACCCAAATACGTTTTTGTTCCTCTAGTTGGTAAATTTGGGAAAAAATAAAATTTTAAAGGATATCATACTTGCCATTATCTTTTGCTTTGTAAATTACATCTGGCTTTCTGAGAAATATCCCAGATTCTAAAACTCCTGTGGTTTGTTTGATTTTTTGACTGAGTGCTTTTGGATTTTTTATTGTTCCAAAGTCACAATCCAAAATAATATTTCCATTTTCTGTAAAGAATGGATATCCTCTATCTAATGTGCGAATCTGTGCCTGACCTCCTAGTTTTTCAATTGATTTTGTAACAGAGTTTCTTGCAAGTGGATGAATTTCTACTGGTACTGTTCTTGTGAATTTTTTAACAAACTTTGTCTTGTCTGCCATCACTACAACTTTTTTTGCAAGACTAAACAAAATATTTTCTCTTAGTAATGCTCCTCCGCCTCCTTTGATCACATATTTTTGTGAATCAATTTGGTCTGCGCCATCAAAGACAACATCGATATGTTCTACTTGATCAGCTTCTACTAATGGAATGTCACCTTTCTCTGCAATTAATTTAATTTGTAATGATGTTGGTACTCCAACAATGTTGTAATTTTTTAGTTTGATTAGTTTTGCAAGTGATTTTACAAGTGCAGTTGCAGCTCGTCCACTTCCTAAACCAACAACATAATCATCTTTAACAAATTTTAAAGCATCACTTGATAATGCCTTTATGGCATCATCAAATGTCATTATTCTACCTCAGCTTGGTCGAGCTTTGATAATACTTTCATGATGTCACCTTTGATTTTATCCAAATCATCTGCATCATCATCAAAGTCATCATCAAGTGTAACTGGTTTTTCTTTAATTGGTTCTGGAAGTGCTTTATGCTCAGTGATTTTTGCAACTTCTTTGTTAATATCAGGTTTTGACTCTGTTGTGGAGTTTTGTGAAACTGATTGAATTATTTCAATTTTATCCTCAACTTTTGGTTTTGGTTGAATAATTTCTTGAACTATATCATCTTTTGATTTTATGGTTTCTGTTTGAACAACTTTTGGTTCGGGCATTGGTTTTGAAACTTGTTTTGCTTCTTCAAACAAGGGGAATTTTGGTTCCTTTCTTGAAATGTTTGTAAGTGTTGTTAATTCAAATGATTGTTTTGCTTTTGGGGTAGGGATTTCAACTGGCTCTATTTTACTTTCTTTTGGTTTATCAAAGTTGAATGCTTTGGATAGTCCTTGCTTTGGTTCTTGTTTTACATCTGGTTTCTTTTCTGTAGTTTCAACTTTTGAACTTACCATCTTAGATGATAACTCGTATAATCTATCATCTAATTTTGATAATTTTTGATCCATTAATGTAATCAAGCCATCGCCAACTGGACCCAAATCTGGGTGATTGCTTGCTTGTTCTAGTTTTTCAAGTTTAGCTAAAACAATTCCTAATTGATGCTGATACTTTAACAATAGTTTATCTTTTTGAATTTTAGAAAATTCTTCATCTGCTTGATATAATCTTGAAATAGTTTTAGTGAGAATATCCTTTTCAATTTTCAAAGAATTAATTTGACTTTTGATGTGTGAACTTGCACCGAGACTGAGTAATTGATTTTTGTCTCTTGGCATCTTACGTACAGCAGCGGCTGTAGCAACACCTGCTAATGAGCTAAGAATAAGAACAATCTCTTGCATCTATGTATACCATTTAATCCAGGAATACTTTCTGCGTTTAGCCTCTGGGAATCCACAACTTGCGCATTGGTGATGACGTTTGTGAAGTGAGTTTTTACCACATCTTCTGCATCTGATGTGAACTTTCTTCTTTGTAAAACCACCCATAGAAGTTGTGCCTTTAGTCATTGCAAATCACCTAATTCTGTGCTGGTGGAGGAGATATCATTACGACATTGTCTCCTCTAACCACAATGCTTCCGAGGCTTTTAGAATCGCCTTCAGCAGGAATTTCCTCTGAAGAATCGAGTAGCAGGTTCATGTGTTGGTCAAAACCTAAAAGAGTACCTCTAATGGTCTTGTTTCCTTTGAGTTTTATCAATACAACTTGATTGATACTCTCATCCAATACTTTTACTGCCATATCAACGGACATCAATAATCACTTATTGACTTGGATATTGAGGCGTTATATTAAATTTCCATTGGTGAAACTATGAGCTATGCCCAGTAAGGCAAGTTTGACACTTTTTAGCGAGATTTTCAACTATTTCCTCTAAAATCTCTTGTCCATCTTTTTTTGTTGCTTTTCTAGGATCTCCCCAAATTCCATTTTTAGTAGCTTTTGGAAATGATTGATTTGCTAGTTTTCCCAACTTTGCAATTTCTTGCTTTGTCATTTTATCTGTGACAAGCCCTCTTTTTGCTAATTTCATTTTAACATTCTTTGATATAGCAAGCATTAGAGAAGTTTCAACAAAACCTGCATGATCAAACTCTCTTTGCATGAAATGCCAATACGATAATGGAAATACTTTAAGCTTGTTTTTTGAGATTTTCTTTAGTTTAACATCCAAATTTTTTATTGGTTTTAGATTTCCATGATGACCATTAATTATGAAAATTCTCTTTATGTTATTTGATAATAGTGACATGCACAAATCAGTTAGAACTGTACGTAATGTTGATTCTCTAATGCTCAAATTTAAAAATGGTGCATGTTCAAACGAAACTCCATAATTTAACGTAGGTAATAGAAGATAGCCTCTCTTTTCAGAAACTCTCTTTGCAACTTCAGTTACAATATCTGAATCAGTTGATACTGGTAAGTGTGGCCCATGCTGTTCAATTGAGCCTACTGGAATGATTGCGACTTGATTTTTCTTTGAGATTGATTTTCTGAGAACTGGATCAAACTGATTTTTAATATCTACCATTTGTGTCACTTAGATTTTATGTGAACCTTTCTCCAACGAACATCTAGCTTGTTTTCTAAATGCATCTTCATTGCTTTTAGTAGTGTGTTTGCCTCTAGTTTTTGTCCCTTTGATTTTATTTTCTCTAATGTATCATTTGGATCTACCTTAAATGAGTCTTGGAAAATGATTGGTCCCTGATCCAAGTTCTCTGTAACATAATGAGATGTAACACCAACAATTTTTGTACCTCTTTCATAAGCTTGTGCATATGCTAATGCACCTGGGAATGCTGGTAGCAATGATGGATGAATGTTAATAATTCTATTTGGATACCTCCAAACAAAATTAGGACTAAGTATTCTCATGTATCTTGCCAATGCAATTAGATCTATATTGTATTTTTTACATGTCTGAATTATTTTCTCTTCAGCTTTATCCTGAACTTTGTCCTCTATTGCAACAAATGGAATTTTAGCTTTCTTTGCAAGTGGCGCTAGTGTTTTTTCAGTACCAATAATAACTGAAATTTTTCCTTTAAGTGATTTTGAATTTGCAAGGATAGTTTGAAGGCATAATGGTTCTTTGGTTACTAGTACTGCAATGTTTTTTTGTGAATTTGTTTCATGATGAGTACTAACATCCATTTTTTCTTTCTTTGCAAGACTTTGTATGTCTAAATCAAATTTTTTAATATCAACTGTTTTTGAAAAAGATACTTCTAGATACATACCGAAAAGACCTTTGATTACATTTTGATTCACCTTTTCAATATTTCCGCCTTTTGAGAATGCAAAATTAGTAAATGCAGCTACAATTCCTTCTCTGTCTTTACCTACCACTGTAATTCCTACCACTGTCTTTTTCATGACTTTGTTTGCTGAAGATTTTCTCATTATTAATCATTCACAGAAATGAAAATGGTGCGGGAGGTGGGATTTGAACCCACGAAATCCTAAGATATAGGGTCCTAAGCCCTACGCCTTTGACCAGGCTGGGCGACTCCCGCAACGAATTTGCCATTAAACACAAATTTATCTATTATTGCAGTGTATTGTGGCAAAATTTTTTGGAACAAATGGTATTCGAGGAGTTTTCGATGAAGACTTTACACTAGAATTTGTACATGATATGACACTAGCAATTGGAACTTATTTTGGAAAAGGACCAGTTCTAATTGGATATGATGGACGTGAATCTAGTCCTCTACTATGTAAAATTGTAAGTTCTGCTCTTAATTCAATTGGAATTGATTGCAATGTTGCAGGAATTGTTCCAACACCTTGTCTTGAATTTGCAGTAAAGAGTCTTGGATATTCTGGTGGATTAATGATTACAGCATCTCACAATCCGCCACAGTACAATGGAATCAAACCTTGTGCAAATGATGGTGTAGAAATTTCTCGTGAGGATGAATTAATCATTGAGGATATTTACCTGAATAAAAGCTGGCTGGGAAAACCTGTCACATGGGGGGTTACAGGAACTGAAAATAGGGCAATTGAAACATATCTTAAAGGAATCATCTCACATATTGATTCTAAAAGAATAGAATCAAAGAATTTCAAGGTTGTTTTAGATTTAGGAAACGGTGCACAAGCAGTATCTGCACCAAACTTTTGTGAATTACTAGGATGTGAAACATTTCTTGTCAATCCAAACATTGATGGTACATTTCCAGGACGTGGCTCAGAGCCTACACCACAAAATCTTTCTGAACTCTCAAAAACAGTAATTGAAAATAATGCCGATGTCGGAATTGCTTTTGATGGAGATGGTGATCGTAGCATTTTCTGTGATAACAGAGGAGAAATTTTAACAGGAGATAAATCTGCATTAATACTTACACAACATATCTTAAAGAATAATCCAAATTCTTTGATTGTAACATGTTTGAATTCTGGTTCAAATATCGAGGTCTTGGCTGAGAAATTTAATTCTAAAGTCATTAGAACTAAAGTAGGTAGTGTAGAAGTTTCAAGAAAAATGGTTCCAACTGATGCCTTGATAGGATTTGAAGAAAATGGTGGTTACATGTATGGAAAACATAATCAAGTTAGAGATGGATGCATGACTTTGGCATTAATGCTTGACCTTCTGGCCGTATCAGATAAATCACTATCTGAAGAAATTGCCAGATTGCCAGCGTCATATACCACCAAAGACAAAGTTTCATGTTCTTCAGATAAAGTTCCTAAACTGATTTCTTCTCTAAAAGAAGAATTCCCAAACTCTGATACTTCTGACGGAATCAAAATAATCATAGATCCCAAAAATTGGGTAATGATTCGACCCAGCGGAACTGAACCAATAGTTAGAGTATATGCCGAAGCTGAAAGTCAGGAAAAATTAGATACTTTGATGACAGAATATCTTGAAAAAGTCAACTCTATAATTTCCAGATAACACTTTTAAAACCAAACCCAGCGATGGATAGAATGGAGAATGAACCCCTAGGGTGACGAAGTATGGGAAAAGCATATTATGTTAAATTTGAGACGCCAGAGGACCTCGTAAATCCAATCTTAGAGGCCGTAAGAGTATCATCAACTAGCGGTAAAGTCAAGAAAGGAACTAACGAAGCAACCAAGGCAATTGAACGTGGTACTAGTAAACTAATTGTAATTGCTGAAGATGTTGAACCACCAGAGGTAGTAGCCCATCTTCCAATTCTATGTGAGGAACAAGGTGCAGCTTATGCATTTGTACCAAGCAAAGAGGAGTTAGGCAAATCATTAGGTATTGATATTACTTCTGCCGCTGCAGCAATTTTGGATGCAGGTGATGCACAACACATTGTAGACCAAGTTGTATCATCCATAGCTAAAATTAAAGGCGGTAAGACCGAAGAATGAGTCAAAACGCAGAAGAAGTAGTTCAATCTGAAATTATTCAAATTGTTGGTAGAACCGGCATTGCTGGTGAAGTAATTCAAGTTAGAGTTAAAGTTCTTACTGGTAAGGATAAAGGAAGAATTCTTACAAGAAACGTAAAAGGTTCTGTTAGAATGGGAGAAATTCTTATGCTAAGAGAAACTGAGAGAGAAGCAAAGAAAATCAAGTAGGTGTTAAGATGAGTCTTTTAGTTAAACCATGTAATTTCTGTGATAGACCAGTAGCCAAGGGTTCTGGTACTATGCTTGCAAAAAATGATGGAACTGTTCTTTGGTTTTGCTCTGCAAAATGTAAAAAGAATGCACTAGTCCTAAAACGTGATCCTAGAAAACTAAAGTGGACAAAAAAATACGTTAAAGGCGGAATTAGAAAGAAGTAGAATTGACTGAACAATCATTATTCATTGTAAAACCAGATGCAGTAGCTAGAAATCTAGTCGGTGAAGTAATATCAAGATTTGAAAGAAAAGGATTCAAACTTTTGAAATTAAAGATGTTTACTTTCTCACAAGAGCAAGCTGAAAATTTTTACGGTGTCCACAAAGACAAACCCTTCTTTGGAGAACTAACATCATTTATCACATCTGGACCTGTTGTTGCAGCAATTATTGAGGGAAATAATGCAATTGCAACTACAAGAATTATGATTGGTGCAACAAAATCTTTTGAGGCAGACCCTGGTTCTATTAGAGGAGATTTTGGATTAGGATTCAGTGAAAATATTATTCACGCATCAGATTCACAAGAAAGTTTTGATCACGAATCGAGGGTAGCATTTGAGTGATCTGTTTTGCAAATTCGTCAGCCCATAGTGGCAGTTCTTGGTCACGTAGACTCTGGAAAAACATCTCTATTAGATAGAATTCGTGGTACAGGTGTTCAAGGCAGAGAGGCAGGAGGAATTACTCAACACATTGGTGCCAGTTTTCTTCCTACAGAAACTATCAAAGAAATGTGTGGTCCTCTATACAAAAAACTCGAGCAAGCTGAAAACAAAGTTCCTGGATTACTTGTAATAGATACCCCCGGTCACGAAGTTTTTACAAATCTTCGTTCTAGAGGTGGTTCTGCAGCTGACATTGCAATACTTGTAGTTGATGTTAATCGTGGTTTTCAACCTCAAACAAATGAAAGTCTTAAAATTTTACAAAGTAGAAAAGTTCCCTTTGTTGTTGCTCTAAACAAATGTGATCAAATCTCAGGATGGCGCAAATCGGAGACACCATTTATTTCACAAGCAATCAAAGAACAAGATGCTTCGATCCAAACTGATTTAGATCAAAAAATCTATGATGTGGTAGGAACATTATCCATTCTAGGATACAAATCAGAGGCATTTTACCGAATAGAGGATTTCAAATCTGAAATTGCCATTGTGCCAATATCTGCACGTTCAGGTGTTGGTGTTCCTGAGTTACTTAGTGTTTTAGTTGGATTAACTCAGCAATATCTCCAAAAAAGACTAGACCAAGAAGCAAAAGAACCTCGAGGAATAGTTCTTGAAGTAAAAGATGAGGTTGGATTGGGACAAACTGCAAATGTTATACTAATTGATGGTACTATCAAAAAAGAAAACAGTATTGTTGTTGCTAAACGTGATAGTGTAATTGTTACAAAACCTAAGGCACTACTTTTGCCTAAACCGCTTGATGAGATGCGAGATCCTCGTGACAAATTCAAACCAGTTCCACAGGTAGATGCAGCAGCAGGTCTGAAAATTGCATCTCCTGATCTTGAAGGTGTACTCCCAGGAAGTACACTTTATGTTGCATCAAATAATGAGGAGATTGAAAAATATACCAAACTCATTGAATCTGAAATGAAATCTGTATTCATTGATACTGAGACTAATGGAATTATTCTAAAATGTGATACTATAGGCTCGCTTGAAGCAATAGTTGAGATGTTAAAACGCTCTCAAGTCCCTGTGGCAAAAGCAGACATTGGCCCGGTAACTCGTCGTGATGTAATTGAGGCAAAAGCTATCAAAGAAAAAGACAGACATTTAGGAATTGTTTTGGCATTTAATGTTAAAGTGTTACCTGATGCAAAAGAAGAATCTGAAATAAGCCACATCAAACTATTTGAAGACAAAGTAATTTACAGTTTAATTGATAACTACAATGCTTGGGTAGAGGAAGACTCTGCTCATGAAGAAGATGCAATGTTTGCAGAACTTACACCAATTTCTAAATTTACATTCATGAAAGGAATGGTTTTCAGAAATAATAATCCTGCAGTGTTTGGTGTACATGTTGATGTTGGAAATCTAAAACATA
This sequence comes from Candidatus Nitrosopumilus sp., assembly GCA_013043295.1. GTDB lineage: Archaea > Thermoproteota > Nitrososphaeria > Nitrososphaerales > Nitrosopumilaceae > Nitrosopumilus. The sequence goes on along the minus strand of JABDOO010000074.1, from coordinate 1,250 downwards.
AAATTCCCTTTATGAATATGGCAGGACATAAAGTTGGATACATACATCAATTACAGCTTGACAAAAAGACTGTATCATCTGCAAAAACTGGAGATGAGGTTGCATGTTCAGTCAAGGATGTAACAATTGGAAGACAAATCTTTGAAGAAGAAGTATACTATACGTTTCCACCATCACATGAGGCAAAACAAATTCTAAAAAAATTCATGCATAAGCTTAGCCCTGAAGAGCAAGAAGTGTTTAACGATATTGTTAGAATTCAAAGAGAATTAGAACCAGTTTATGGTTATTAGCTTGAATGTTTTTTACAAATCATATGAATTCCAGGTGCGCCGACTGCTCCCATCATTTTATCTACAATCTGTCCAGATTTGAACATGATAAATGTAGGAATTGATTGTACTGAATATTTCATTGAGATATTTTGATTCTGATCAACGTTGACTCTTGCAAATTTTATGTTGGGATATTTCTTTGAGAGACTATCAAATATTGGATGCATTGATTTGCATGGACCACACCACTCTGCCCAAAAATCTACTAGTGTTGGATTTTCTGCAGATATGATTTGATCAAAATTAGAGTCATTCAAATCTATGATTCCAGGCTCAATTTTAGGCTCAGGTTTAGGTTTGAGCATCTCTTCCATCTTTTTTTGCATAATTTTTGCAATTTCTGGATCTTCAGACAATACTAATGAAAATTCTGCTCTACTAAAAAATCTATGTTGATGTTTGTTTCTGCTCATCAGCAGATTTTACTGGAATGGCTTCAAATCTTCTTGATTTACAATTTGGGCACTGATCAATGTATCTAGTAAAACTAACAGAGGTGTATGCAATTCCGCAATCCCCACAAATTCTGAGATTTCTTCCTAATTTACCCATACTTGAATATGAAAAAGTATTGTGATTAAAACTTAGCTTTTATTTAATTACCAAAACTTCCACCATGGCTTCACAACAGGCATTTGTACAATTGTGCAAACACCATCAATTAGTTTTGTTCCAGGTCCGCAAATACCAAATTTCTTTACAACTGGTTTAGGTTCTTCTAGCCCAACAGCTTGATAAATTGAATCATACTCTGCAAAGTTCTCATCAAACCATTCCTTGTATGTAGATTCATTGTTGTATCTGTCTACATAGCTTTGTGGATCTTTAGTTTCATCAACAAATGATGCAGGAACTTGTAAGGGCTCTTCTAGCCCAACAGCTTGATAAATTGAATCATACTCTGCAAAGTTCTCA
>JABDOO010000073.1 GCA_013043295.1 Candidatus Nitrosopumilus sp. | reverse complement strand
AATAGTGTCAGACTATGATGGAAATGTCTGGTTTACAGAAACCAATACTGGTAAAGTAGCAAAATTTGATCCAAAGACTGAAACATTTTATGAATATGATAATCCTATGTGGCCACCAGGTGGTCGTTCTATGATGTGGGGAATTGATTATGCACCAGATGGCTCTGTATGGTTTACAGATGAATCCTATAATTCAGTATGGAAATTTTCTACAATTGATGAGACTTATGATAGATTATCTTATCCTACAGATGGTGATTCACTACCACAAAAGCTACTAATTGATGGCTCCCAAATTATAATTAATGATTTTACTGGCAATAAACTCACATTCCTAGATCCTAATCAATCAGGTGAAGATGTTAACTATCTTAGTATTCCCTCTCCAGTAGATGATTCAGTAACTGCTGACTTTGCAATAGATGCAAATGACAATGTTTGGTTTACAAATTGGTTATTCCAACAAGGTGGGGTTTTAGTAAAGTTTGATCAAACTGGTTATAGAGATTCTGTTGCAAATTTTAATGAGCAATTCCTTCCATTATTTGATTTTATTGAACTATATCCACTTCCTGTAGATCTACTCACTCCTAATGGTGCTGTAGTTGGAAGTGATGGAACAATTTGGCTGGCAGACACTACTTCGTCTTCATTTTTTAATTTTAATCCCGACACCGGCGAGTTTGTTCAATATGTTACGTCTGAACCCATGCTGAGCACTTATGGCAATCAAACAGGAATTGTAAAGAGTCCTATTTCTAGACCCTATTGGGTTGAATCCGATGATCAGGGACGCATAATTTTCAATGAGCAAACTGCAAACAATATCTCGATTATGGATCCAAAATTACAAACCCTTGTAGAGTATCATGTCCCTTCAAAAAATCCGTATTGGGCTGACTGTGATCCTGGAACCGGCATGATGATATCTGATTGTGGTGTTGCACAAATCTTTGATTTTACAGTTGATGGAGAAAAAATTTGGTTTACTGAATGGGTTGAAAACAATATTGGAGTAGTTGACACTTCAGTTCCACTTCCAGTTGAGATACAATTAGATTCCTCATCTTTGATGATTGCACCTGGTGATTCACAAGAATTTGAGTTTATAGTCTCATCATTATCTGAAAATGATTTGATGGGAGTATCATTAATTTTATCTGCCACACATGACTTTCTTAATGTAAAATTATCTGATAGTACACCTGAATCATTCCAATTGGACTCTGATGCTCCTCGCCCAATATCAATCACAATTAATGCTTCTGAAGATGCAATACCTGGCACTTACAAAATTTTACTTGGTGCACAATTATCTGATGTAGCAGTTAGCAAATATGTTACAGTGACAATAGTGTGATATCTAATTTAGATTCTCAAATAGGAATTTCTGTATACAGTACAAATTTTTCTGGAATTGGTGGGAAGATTAGAGTAGAGCCAGAAGATTTTCAAGTGACTGAAATAATCTCAGATAAAGTAAAAAATTCTATTAAAGAAGAAAACGGATATGCAGTTTATTTATTAAAAAAGAAAAAAATTGATACCAATCATGCCCTGTCTGGGGTTTTTAGAAAAAAAGGAATTCGCCTAAAATCACTTGGACTAAAAGATGCATCTGCCATAACTGAACAATTCGTATGTGCTGGTAATAAGGGAAATGCAATAGAGAATTTTTCAACTGACAAGTACTCTCTTGAAAATATTGGATTTGTAAAAAAACCTCTATCTAAAAAAGATATGATAGGAAATCATTTCAAAATAAGAATTTCTCAATCAGAAAATAATCTAGAGTCATTTACAGAATACGAAAAGATTCTCAATTTCTATGGGTATCAAAGATTTGGCTCCAAAAGACCAGTCACACATCTAATTGGCCGTGCTATTTTACAGAGAGATTTTGATAAAGCCGTGGATTTGATATTGTCATTTACTTCAACTTTAGATTCTAAAGAAAATAATGAAATTCGAGAAAAACTCTCTGACAAGACAAATTATTCAAAATATTATGATAAAGTGCCTCCTCAAATGGATATTGAGAGAATTGTTTTGCAGGAAATGATAGATCATGGCGAATCTATTCGCGCCATTCGTGCAATACCTGTATCTTTGAGGAGATTTTATGTTCAAGCATACCAGTCTTTCATTTTTAATCAATCACTTAGTAATGCATTTTTAGATGGTGAGGAATTGTTTGAATCACAATCAGGTGATGTCTGCTTTGATAAGAATGGAATTATTGGAAAATATGTAAAAGGATTAGATCAAAAATTGGCTTTACCGTTTGTTGGATACTCTTACTATAAAAAAACAAGATTTGATCATCAAATTTCCAAAGTATTAGAACAAGAAGAAATATCTCCTAAAGATTTCTTTATCAAAGAAATGCAAGAGGCCAGTAGTGAAGGTGGGTTTAGACAAGCTGCAATTCATTGCTGGGATTATTCTGTACATGGGGACACTGTTGAGTTTTCATTGTCTCGAGGTTCTTTTGCAACAATTCTGTTACGAGAAATAATGAGACCTGCAGATCCTATAGAAGCTGGTTTTTGAGATCAGTTTTGAAGATATAATTTCTTAGATGTCTTTAAGTTGATGTAATTTTAAGAAA
>JABDOO010000067.1 GCA_013043295.1 Candidatus Nitrosopumilus sp. | reverse complement strand
AGTGTAATATTTTGTTCTTTTAAACTGCTTGCTAATTCTTTTGCCTCTGATAACTGCTTAAACCATCCAAATTTATTTGAAATCTTTACTGGAAATTCACTAACATCTATTATTCTATCATTACCGTCAATTGAGAAATTCATCAATGGCAATTCATCACATGTAACTTTTAGATTACCTTTTTTAAAAAAAGATAAAAAATTTGTGGGTAGTTCAAACTTACTCATTTTCATCTACCTCACTGTGCTGTAATAGTCAGCTTGCCTGTTAAGGAAACTGATCCTGTTGGGACTATTTTACTTTCTTTTTCTACTTGACCTTTCATCTCGAGATTTTCAAAATCATAAGTGATTGAGGCATGCTTTTGTGTTAGTTTCTCAAAGATTTCACCAAGTAGGTTAGCCCATTCTTGTTCTTCTGCCATATGACTAATTTCCTGTAATCCTATATAACTAGTGATAAAAAATATTACTAGTGCCAATTTAGCACTATTGTGCATTCCTGATTTCATTTAAATAAAATAATATGAGTAAAAGTCTATGGAAATTAGTACTAGGTGCTCAATATGCAAAATCAATTTTTGTGATTGGTCATGTGATCATTGTTATACTAGATCACTCCTTGAAAAACTAGAGGAAAAAAGATAATGCAAAAAATGGTCGATTTTGAATACTATATCACAGATCGTAAAATCCCTATCCGAATTGCCTTCATTACGCCAGATGGAGCACCTAACATAATTTCACTTTGGTACGAACAAATTGATGGCAAAATTTATTGTGCAACACAGTCTTCTGCCAAAATAGTTTCTTACTTGAGAAATAATCCTAACTGTGGATTTGAAATTGCGACTGATAAACCACCATACAAAGGGGCTCGTGGCAATGGTATTGCAAAAATAATTCCAGAGGATGGCGAAAAAATACTTGGCATACTGATGAAAAAATACCTTGGAGATAAGACATCAACTTTATCTAAATTTTTAAAAAATAATAAAAAAACTGAGGTGGCCATTGAGATTACCCCCTACAAAATTTTCAATTATGATTATTCTAAAAGAATGAAAGATGTTTGAACCTATGAAAAATAATTAGATCTCACTACTGCTTTTATATTATTTGTAATTTGCAATTCATAACATTCCAGAAGGTAGATTTGAGTATACTAATTGTAAAAAATTTTGGCTGACTAAAAGTTAGCACTATTCTAAAAATTACCTCTAGGTTATATTCTAGAAAATGTAAATAAGAGTGAGAACAAATGCAACAAACAAAAACTCAAAAAACTCCACAGCTAAAGTTTATAGCTATTTTAGCTGCTGCAATATCAGTAACACTGGTATTTACCATAACTCCTTGGAATATTCTTCCAACCTCTGTTACTGAAGATGTCACGGTTATAGCTGTAACTGATTATGGCTGTGTTGGAGAGTCCGATGTAGGACGCTCCGTCGTAGTTCCTAATTGTGGTGCTTCAGTTGGAGATACTATATCTGCAACCTTTAATGTGCCTGCAATGGAAATTAATGGATACTATGACAGAATTGAGGATAAATTAGAAATGGTTAATCCTTAATCTTTTTTATTTTTCAGCTTTAATTTTTTCCTTACGCATCCAGATTGTCTGACCTTTATGATCTAACAATTCTATATTCATCTCATTTAGTTTATCTCTAATTATATCTGCATCTTGATATTTTTTTTCTGTTCTTGCTTTCTCTCTGTTTTTAATCAATTCATCAATTTCATTTTTTTCTTGGTTAGAAATTTCTGGAATTTTTAGTCCTAAAATTTGCAGCATTCTTTTTAATTCTGTTTTAATAGTTCCTACATTTTCTTTTCCCAGTTTTTCATCTGCTGCTAGCCTATTGGATTCTTTTACTAACTGAAAAAATGATGATAATGCAAGATGTGTATTAAAATCATCTTCTAATGCACAATCAAAATCATTGCTAATTTTTTTAATCAATTCATCAATATTTTCCCCATTTTCATTATTTGCATGGATTAATTCATAATGACAAGTTTCAACCTGTCTCCACTTTATGAGATTTTCTTTTAATAATTCTTCAGAGTAATCAATTGGTTTAGAATAATGTCCCGATAAACAGAATAGTCTAATGATGTTTGGGCCCCAATTGTCAATTACATGTTTTATTGATTTTACATTTCCAATTGATTTTGACATTTTTTCACCCTCAATAGTTACCATCCCTACATGCATCCAGATTTTAGCAAATTGATTTCCCGTGTATGATTCAGACTGGGCAATTTCATTTTCATGATGAGGGAAGATTAAATCACGCCCTCCTCCATGAATGTCAAAATTTTCTCCCAGATATTTTATGCTCATCGCTGAACATTCAATATGCCATCCTGGTCTTCCTTTGCCCCATGGGCTATCCCATGTGGGGTCTGTATCTGATAGTTTCCAAACTGCAAAATCCAATGGGTCTTTTTTCTCTTCATCAATTTCAATTCTAGCACCTGATTGTAATTCATCTATTTTCTTTTTAGATAATTTTCCATAATCTGAGAATTTTGAAACTGAAAAATAAACTCCATTTTTAGTTGAATATGCCATTTCTTTCTCAATTAATTTTTCTATAAATTGTATGATATCTGAAATGTGCTCTGTGGCTTTTGGATAATTTGTTGCGCGCTTTACATTCAATCCGTCAAAATCTGTAAAATAATTTTCAATGTACTTATTACTGATTTGTTCTGCACTTTTATTTTCTAGACTTGCTCGATTGATAATTTTATCATCTACATCGGTAAAGTTTTGAATAAATTCAATTTCTGTACCCTTACTTTCAAGATATTTTCTTAAAACATCAAAAACTATTATTGTTCTTGCATGCCCTATGTGGGACTCGTCATATACAGTTACACCGCACAAGTAAATTTTGACTTTTTTTGATGTGTCCACCCCCTGCTCCAATTTTGATAATGTATCTAGAATCTTCATACTAGTTTCTATCTGGTCTTGGGATTGGCAATCTTTTATGTTCACTGTTTATGTGTAATTGTTGGATTTTCTCTATTGACTCCCTACTAATTTGAGTATTTTTTTCTATTTCTTCAATTGAAATCTTTTTTTCATATAGACAATACAAAATTGAATCTATCTCTTCATAAGTTAGTCCTAATTCTTCTTCAGCTTCATGATCTTTCCATAGGTGAGGACTGCTCTTCTTTGCAATGATATTTTGAGGAACTCCTAGATGTTTTGCTATTTCTCTTACTTGTAATTTGTATAATGAAATTATTGGAGTGATGTCTGAAGCACCATCTCCAAATTTAGTAAAATAACCAATTTGATATTCGCTTTTATCACTGGATCCCAAAACAAGATAATTTTTTGCGTTTGCATAATAGTACAAAATATTTGTTCTAACCCTCGCTCTAAGGTTGCCTTTGGCTTTTTCATTTGGTTCAAGATACATAGAATATTCGTTTACAATTGGTTTGATGTCAATTAACTTGTATTCTATACCTGTTAGAGAAATCATTTTTAGTGCATCCTCTGTTTCTGAGTTTGGCGTAATTGAGGTATCTGGCATAATCAATGCAAGAGTTTTGTCTTTTAGATTTCTTTTACAAAGATATGCTAAAACTGCTGAATCAATTCCCCCACTTAATCCTAGGATGAGCCCTGCTGAATGGTTTTTTTCTAACTGTTCTTCTAGAAATTTTTCAATACTGCTTATGATGTTTGGGTATTCTTGGTCTTTGATTTCATTGATTATATCTTGATTCAACATCTAGTTTTCAAATATCTGAGAATAAAACTTATGCCTAATATTGAATCCAAATTAGTTCATTTTGAACACACATTATTCCAAATACTAATTTAGTTTAGTAAAATCACAGAATAATCTGTGCCCAACATAACCCATACCTAGCCAAGGGAGGGGAAATTTGTCCCTTCTCTTAGCATTTTAAAATATAAATTTGATTTTTAATATTTAAAAAACTAAATGTCGATATAGATGCCATCATCTCTTGATTCAACTGGATATGTTTCCAATTTGACTTCTTTTAGATAATCTGTTAGCTCTCCTGTTTTGATATTATAATGCCAAAAATGTAATGGACATTCTACGATATCTCCATCTAATTTTCCAGGTGCAATTGAACCATCTTGATGAACACAAAGATCATCCATTGCATGATATCCGTCTTGGTTGAAAATTGCTATTTGCTTACCATCTACTTTGAATGCTTTACCCTTCCCTGCTGCTACTGCTCCTTTATCTGCAATCTTTTTCCATGTCAATATTCTTGTCATATCCTTGTCATTTATTTACATTCGCATGATAGAATTTTATAGCCTAAAATTTGCTTCAGGTTATTGAGTAAAGTAAAGTCTAGTGCAAAATTGATCAAAGAAGGTAAACTGTCTTATGAATGGGCTAGATCTCACATGCAAATTTTAGATAATACTATTAATCGATATAAAAAAACAAAACCGCTCAAGGGGATCACTCTTGGATTTTGTCTTCACATTACAAAGGAAACCTCTGTCTTATTGATGGGCGCTAAAGAATTAGGAGCAACTGTTGCTTGTTGTGGTGGAAACCCATTAACAACTCAAGATAATATTGCTGCCTTTTTGGCTTCTCAAGGAATTAATGTATACTCTTGGCATGGGCAGTCTGTTAAAGAATATGATTGGTGTATTGATCAAGTTCTAAAACATAAACCAACTATTTTGACTGATGATGGTGCTGATATGAACATTAAAGCTCATTTTGATAAAAGATTCAAAGACCTAGAAATTCTTGGAGCTACTGAAGAAACAACTGCTGGTGTTACAAGAATTAGAGCAGTAGAAAATCAAGGAAAACTTCGCTATCCTGTAATTTTAGTAAATGAAGCATACACAAAACACATGTTTGATAATCGATATGGAACTGGACAGAGCACTATAGATGGATATCTTCGAGCCATGAATCTTCTCATGGCATCAAAACGTGTTGTAGTTGTAGGTTATGGTTGGGTAGGACGTGGTGTAGCATCAAGATGTAATGGCATGGGTTCTAAAGTAATTGTCACTGAAGTTGATCCTGTCAAAGCTTTGGAAGCCCATATGGATGGATTTGAAGTAATGCCAATGGCACAAGCTGCAAAGATTGGTGACATGTTCATCACATGTACGGGAATGACTAGTGTAATTCGAAAAGAGCATATCCTAAAAATGAAAGATGGTGCTATAATGGGTAACGTTGGACACTTTGATGTTGAAATTGATAGTAAATTCTTGCTAAAATCTTCAAAATCAGTAAAGGAGGTTAGACCAAGTTTAGATGAATGTGTTTTGAAAAATGGAAAGAAAGTTTATCTTATTGGCCAAGGCCGTCTTGCAAATTTAGTTGCTGCTGAAGGTCATCCTCCAGAAGTAATGGCACAATCATTTTCAAACCAGATTCTTTCTGTATTGTATATTCTTAAAAATCATAAAAAAATGGAAAATAAAATAATCAATGTTCCTGAAGAAATTGATCAACAGATTGCAGTTGATGCATTAAATGCAATGGATGTTAAAATTGATAAATTGACTCCTGAACAAGTAAAATATGCAAACAACTGGTAAAACTTCTTAACCTCAATCCCGTCAATGACAATATCTGATGAACAAAAAAGCAATTATCACAAGTGCACTACCTTATGCTAATGGAGAAATTCATTTAGGACATGTTGCATCTACATATCTTCCTGCTGATGTAACAACTAGATTTTTAAAATTAAATGGTGTTGAGGCATACTATGTCTGTGCATCCGATGATTTTGGTACTCCTATCTTAATTCAGTCTGAAAAAGAAGGGAAAACTCCTGCAGATTATGTTGACCATTGGAATAAACGAGATTATGAGGATTTTTCAGCATTTGATATTGATTTTGATTATTTTTACAAAACCAGTTCATCTGAAAATATTGAATTTGTACAGGATGTCTTTAAAAAATTAAACCAGTCTGGACATATTTATGAAAAAGAAATCATTCAATTCTATTGTAATCATGATAAAAAATTCCTGCCTGATAGATATGTAAAAGGCATATGTCCCTACTGTAAGGCAGAAGATCAGTATTCTGATCTTTGTGAGAGTTGTGGGCGTGTTCCTGAAGAAATTACTGATCCTAAATGCTCCTTATGTGGACAACCACCTACAAAAGAAAAAACAAAACACTATTTTTTTAGACTCAAAAATTTTGGAGAGCCTCTTTCTAAATGGCTTGACGAAAATCCTCATCTTCAAAAGGATGTAAAAAAATATGTTCAAAATTGGATAAAATCTGGATTAATTGACTGGGATGTGACAAGAGATATTCCTTGGGGTGTTCCAGTTCCGCTTGATGATGCTAAAGGAAAAGTTTTCTATGGTTGGTTTGACAATCATCTTGCATACATTTCAACTGCAATAAAATACCTAAATGATAAAGGAATTGATGGAAAGGAATTTTGGAATTCGGCAGATATCTATCACTTTATAGGAAAAGATATTGTCTATCATCACTATCTTTTCTTACCTGCGATGAGATTGGGAATTAACTCTGAATACAAACTACCTGATTACATTCCAACTAGAGGACATTTAACATTACAAGGAAAGAAAATCTCTAAAAGTAGGAATTGGTATATTGGATTAAAACAATTTTTGGAATACTATCCTGCAGACTATCTTAGATTCTATCTTGTTTCAATTAACCCATATTCACAGGATGATTTGAATTTTGATTGGGATGATTTTACAACAAGGATTAATTCTGAATTAATTGGAAATCTTGGAAATTTTATTAATCGTGCACTTGGTTTTACTAAAAAAGCATTTGAAGGAAAAGTGCCAGAACCTGTTACATTTGATGAAAAAGATTCCGAAGCTGAACAAAAAATCATGAGTCTTGCAAATGATGTTGGTGCACTAATGGAGCAAAACCATCTTGATAGGGCATTAAAGAAAATCATGGAATTTTCATCCTTCTTTAATCAATATTTTCAACATAAGGAACCTTGGAAAAAAGGTCCAGGGACTGAAAACTGTGTATATCTTTCAGTTAATGCTGCTAGAGCAATATCTATCGCAGTATTTTCATTCATGCCTAAATCTTCCCAAAAAATATGGTCCCAATTAGGACTTTCTGGAGAAATCGCCAATTCCTCATGGAATGAAATGTCTCAATTAGGTATTCCTGCAAATCATGTTTTAGGAGAATCCTCTCCCTTATTTGTAAAAGTGGAAGAATCTGATATTGAAAAACACAAAAGCCAGTTGGGTCCTTCTGAGTAAATATGAAACCTGTTCCTAGAATTTCAACAAGAGGTTATTATGATCTTTCTAATGGCCAAACACTGAAAAATAATTCGTACTACACATATCCAAAAAATGATTTTAAAAAATTAACAAATTCAAAAGAGCTAACTATAATGATTCATGGTTTACGTAATGATAATGCCGGGGCTGTGGCAAAAGCTGTAATTGCAAAAAAACAATTACGAAAACTAGGGTATGTTCATCCTGTAATTGGATATAGTTATGATTCCAATACTAAAGGTGCTCATTTAATTAAATGCGCAAAACATGCTCTTGCAGTAGGCCAAAAAATTGCAAAGAAAAATGGAAGAAATCTTGGAAAATTTATTGAAGATTTCAAATCATCTAGTCCTAAAACAAAAATTAGATTGATGGGTCATTCATTGGGTTCTCAGGTTATTCTAAGTACATTGGAATATTTGGCAAAAAAGAAACAAAATTTTGTAATTGTAGAGGGTGTTTACTTTTTTGGTGCATCAATAACCGAAGATGTACCATCATCCAAAAAATATAGTAAAATTTTTCAATCAACGGTTAATTCAAAAATTCTAAACCATTATGCTCCTACAGATGAAGTACTAAATTGGGCAAACAAAGAAAAATATGTCAAAGGCCCTTTGGGACTTAATGGTGCCTCTGGCAAACCTGTTAATCACTATCGCCAAAAATTAGTAAAACCAAAAAATCATAGGTTTGCAAGTTATGCAGTTGTTTTGAAATCTTTTCCATAATTTTTGATATTCTAAATTCGTACGAATTGTACGTTAGTCTTTTATATAAAAA
>JABDOO010000041.1 GCA_013043295.1 Candidatus Nitrosopumilus sp. | reverse complement strand
GACTTTAGTCGAATTACATCACCTTGTTTGGATAGCTTGTTGATGTAGTTGTATATTGTCTTTCGAGATACTCCGATAATTTTTGCAATCTCTGATGGTCTAAGTGGGTATGGTCTCTCACCTTTTGCATACAATAATTGGTAGATTTCAGCTAGAATATCATCTGGAGTGGTCTTTTTTCCATAGAGTTTGAGTTTTCGGCGAGCCATTAGGCCAAGACTCGCAAAATTTTTTGAGATGCTAAAATTGCTGATCGATGTTGGTTGTACACAAATTAATTACACAAAGTTATGTTTTTTAAAAAATCATTTTTAGCGATCAAATTAAGTTAATTTTCTTTACATGAAAGTCAAATCATCATCATGTCCAACACTTAAGCGACTAATTTGTTTTGATTCAATCATTGGCATCATTAGAAAAATTAGTAACTCAATTACGACAAAAAAAGCAAGAAGCAACAAAATTACGTAAAAAAGCCGAACAGCAAGTTAAAGAATTCCGTTCTGCTGAAAAACGATCTACTTCTGGATTACAATCCCTTGACAAAAAAATAGAATCACAAAAAGAAGAGTCTTCTGATGTTTCAACAGTTCTTACTAGAAAAAACTCTCAATTGGAAAGTATAGGGCGATTGATTGCTACTGCCGAAGATAGGCTGGCTAGAGAAAAAGAGGGAATTGAGCAGGCTGAGCAAGAGATTGAATTTGCTGAAAATCCTACTGAAAAAGAAAATGCTGAGGCTAGATTACGCTCATTAAATAATCGTGTATCTGAATTAACTGAAGAAATCAAAAATAGACAAAAAACTGCAAAAAAGATTTCTGACGAGGTTTCAGATATTTCAAATATTAAATCAAAAATTGTCTCAAAGATTCAAAAACAAACTCAATCAAAGCCTTCATTGCGTGAGACAAAGGCTGAAAGTCGAAAGGCAGCACAAAAATTCCTAAAAGAATTAGAAAGACGAACAAAATCTGAGGCATCTGTACAAAATGCATTAGATAAAGCAAATTTGAAACTAAAAGAATTATTGGCAAAGAAAAAGACTGCAGCTAAAAAGAGACCAGCAAAGAAAAAGACTGCAGCTAAAAAGAAATCTAGACGGTAATAATCTATTTCTATAACATAAAAGTAGGATTACTTTACAATTTTTGAAATGAAAAAACGTGGTTTGTATATTTTAGTTTTCGGTGTAATCTCTGTTACACTTTCACTAACTATTGCGACCACATCTATTCCGACAAATGTTACTGGACCTGAAAATTTTTCCATGGCTACAATGTTTGAGGGCATGTTTGATGAAATAACTAATGAAATTCAAATATCTCCTGGTGAATTAGCCTACGTTTCATATGATGTATCTTCAAATTCTGCCCCACTTCTTTGGGGAATTCAAATATCTGATTATGTTTCTGGAGATAAATTATCGATTAATATTTCAAATATTTTTGGAGATAGTTATGGTCAATTTGTAATGTCTGACCCAATTTTATTTGAAGCATTAGAACTTTCACAATCAGACAACTTGAATTTTGAAATCAAAAATACTGGTTCTAGAACTGTATCTATTGTTGTGATGTTTTCTGAAGATCCTGAAAATTCTGATGCTTTGGCAAATCCTGATTCTCCTTTGATGAATATGGTCGTACCACTTCTTGTATCTGGCTTTTTACTTGTAATTGGAATCATAATTTCAATTATTGGAGTAATTGTAATTTTGGTAGATTTGAAAAATAATTTAGATAATAAAAAAAATTATTGAGGATTGATTAGAGACGGGTTGACTTTATCCCAAATGAAATCAACCATCATTTTCTTTAATAATCAAATTCGTTTTTGTTTGATATGTGTGACACAGGCATAGCATGTCATAGAGATACCTTCGTATCCAGACGGCACAGCCTGTTGACACACTAGATAATTAAAATGCAATTTCGAATCTTTGTATTTTTATCTGGAATCTTTTTCTCAGGAGTTGTTTTCTCCCCTGTCTTTGGACTTTCTAATCTAGAAATTTCACAATATCTGGAAAATTCTCAGAATCTTTATGAAGAAAAAAAATATGATGAATCAATCATAGTACTAGACAAATTATTAGATCTTGAGCCTGAAAATGTAGATGCTCTTAACAAAAAAGGTCATGTACTTTTAGCTCAAGGAAAATATGTAAATGCCTTACAAAATTTTGAAAGGGCCACGTTAATTGATCCAAGTAACTTTGTATCCATTAATGGAGTAGGTGATTCTTACTATAATTTAGACCGATATGATGACGCAGTAAATCAGTATGAACATGTACTAAAAAAAGACCGTAGAAATATTGATGCACTAATTGGTAGTGGAAATGTATTGCTAAAATTAAACCAACATGATGATGCTATTTTATTTTTTAATATTGTTTTAAAGATTGATCCTAATAATTTACAGGCACTAATTGGAAATGCTAATGCGTTACTAGCAGTAAATCAACACAAATCATCTTTGATTTTATTTGAAAAAGTTTTGGAAATCGATTTGGATAATTTAGATGCCTTAAATGGTAAGGGTTGGGCTCTGATAGAGTTAGAAAAGTATGATGAATCTAGAATCGCATTTACTACTGCATTGGAAGTTGACCCTGAAAATATTCCTGCATTGCTAGGATTGGCAGAATTAAATTTCTTGGAGCAAAAAAATATCAAATCTCAGAAATTATATGAAAAAATTCTATCACTTGATCCTGATAACACTAAAGCACTAATTGGAGAAGCATCAGTTCTGGTAGAAATGGGGAAATTTGATGATGCTTTGGAATATTTTGATGAGGTATTAGAGATAGATCCACATAATATTGATGCTATTAATGGTAAAGAATACGTTTTGGGTGATCAAGTAAATCACTCCTTGGATTTGATTCTTTTAATCACAATCATAGGAAGCGTAACTTCTGTTATTTCATTTTGTGTAGTTTTAATGAAAGTTAAAGAAAATAGTGAATTAAAAGCAAAATTGATTATTTCAAATGATCAAATTGAAGATTTGGTAGATAAGATGATGAAAAATATGGCAAAAAAACAAGACCAATCTCAGTTATCTTGATTTCTCTTTTGCTTTAGGAAAATAAAAAATAAATTTAATTTTTAATTTGACTATTTATTGCGGATTAATATCCATCTTGCCAAATTTGCCTTTGGTTAAAGATACTTCACCTTTGAACTCATTGGTGTATCCATTTGTAATGACAACTTTATCTCCAACATTTACTGCTTTGATATCGTCACCCCACAATGTGAGTTTCATTTGGTCATCTTCAGTTTCACCATTAGAAATTACTGCATCGCAGACATCTACTGTTCCTCCACTTTTGAGATTAACAGTTCTGGCGTCTCCTTTGCTCTTAACAACGGCTTCAACATTAACTCCGCTTCGCATTTTTTTTGCTTCGGAAATTGGTATGTATTCTGACATATTTTTGGATTCATGTGGCACGATTATAAGCTTTGTTAAAAAATTGCCGAAATTATAGATCATTTTTTTAATTATTCAAAATAGTAATCGAGAAATATCGGTCAATACCCAAACTCATTGCAGAGGTATCGAAGCCCGGTCAACCGAGAGGGACTCAAGATCCATAAAATTGGAAATCCCTTCTCTCAGGAGTTCGTGGGTTCGAATCCCACCCTCTGCACTAAATTTTAATTCAAATTAGATATATTGAAAAATTTCGCAATTATGCGACTAAGGTCTTTACTTTGGTAATTGAGTGATCTGAAATTTCTTTGTGCATTTCAGCTAATTTGTCATCCTTGAAAGATAAATTGCATCTAAAACACTTCCAAATCATCTCTGTCATGACTAGAGTACGCATAAATTGCTTATAAGGATATTGCATGATTGATCCAATTTGTTAGAAAACATGATCATTGTTTTGAAAAAAATGAAATTTTTATAATTTTTTAGATCAGAATGATATTTTCTTATGAGTAAAACTCAATCCAAGGGTTTAGAAACAAAAAAGCCGTATAATTCTTGAAAGATGTTAGATATTTTTGAAATTTTTGGAGAATTTTCATATTTTGGGATTTTTCTTGTACTAATCGGGGTAAATGCGGCCCCTATTCTTATGCCTCCAAGCTGGATTATTCTAACATCATTTTATCTTCTTGATCCTACTTTGAATGTAGTAATTCTTGCAATGGTTGGTGCAACTGGTGCTACTCTGGGAAGATTTGTTCTAAAGAGAATCAGTGTGCTCTTTAGAAGATTTGTCGCAGAAGAACAAAAATCTAATCTTGATGTAATTGGAGACTATCTAAACCGAAAAAAATATGGATACATTATTGCATCTTTTCTCTTTGGTGCCACTCCCCTTCCAAGTAACATGCTCTTTATTGCATATGGTTTGATGCGCGCAAAAAGCTTGGGTATCTATGTTGGATTTTGGTTTGGACGAACTATTTCATACATTATTATGATTTATTCTGGAAATGCAGTCTTGACTCCTTTCCTAGATCTATTTGAGGATCGTTTAACTGGGATTTTAATTATTGATGGTGCAGGAATAGGACTGATTATTCTTTTTGCATCTGTCAACTGGACTCTTTTAATTACTCAAAGAAAACTAAAATTTGTCAAACCAAAAATCTGGAGATTCTAAATGAACGTTGTTGATTCTATAAAAAACGAAGTTAAAGGAATCATGGACAATGATTCTGCTCATGATTTTGAACACATAATGAGAGTTTACAAAAATGCCGAAAAAATGTGTAAGAAAGAAAAAGCTAATAAAAAATTAGTTCTTTGTGCTGCATTACTACATGATATTGTTTCTTATCCCAAATCTGACAAACGTTCAAAAATGTCTTCCATAGAGAGTGCAAAGAAATCCAAACTTGTTTTAAAAAAATATGGTTTTTCAAAGCAAGAAATTACTATTGTATCTGATGCAATTCGTGATCATAGTTTTTCACAAAACAAAACTCCTGGTACTATTGAAGGAAAAATACTTCAAGATGCTGATAGATTGGATGCCTTAGGTGCAATAGGAATTGCAAGAGTTTTTGCTACAGGAGGCTCACTTAAAAGACCATTTTATAATATTGAAGATCCATTTTGCAAGACTAGAAATCCCGATGACAAAACTTGGACTGTAGACCATTTTTACCAAAAATTATTAAAACTAGAATCTACAATGAACACAAAATCTGGTAAAACAGAAGCGATAAAGCGAACTAGAATACTAAAAGATTTCTTAAAACAACTAAAACAGGAACTTTAGCCATAATCGACATATCTGTCATAACGAGTTTCAATCTCCTTATCTTCACCAG
>JABDOO010000037.1 GCA_013043295.1 Candidatus Nitrosopumilus sp. | reverse complement strand
TCCATATTTGGGACTAGTTTTGATTTAGTTACCTGCTCTTCGGTAACATCTGCATATATCCATCCACCAGATCCTGCTAGCTGAAGTTCTGTCAATTTGATATTCTCTACTGCTTGGCATTAAAATACTGTTAGTAATCTTCTCGGAAAAAAAGTCAGTCTCCTTTACTGTGGAGACTCTGTAATGTATTAACTAGTTTATGTGAGCATTGGGCTCTTCCAGCTAACACCGCGAGATGTCTCTGACTCAATGATTCCTTTAGGATGATGTTTTTGTTAAAAAACCGGAATCAAAAATAATTACTTTTAGGTTAAAAAAACTTGAATCTACTAAATAGCGATCTTTTTACTAATCTGTTCCTCTATGGAATTCATTTTAATTGGTGTGTAGTTTAGTTGAGATATCAAGAATGTCTAAAATATTCAAAAAGATAGCAGTGGCAATAATCACACCTACACACACCAAAAAATCATTTAATGTTGGATTAGAATTAGCTAAAAAAATGGATTCTGAACTAACTGTAATTGAATGCATGTATAAAATTCAGCCAAAATTGTATTTTTTTGAAACAAAGTCTGACAAAAAAATTGCTCAACAACAAGTCACCAAACTAAAGGCCGAACTTGAAAATTGGAAAAAAATTGCATTAGAACAGGGTGTTAATATCAAGACAAAATTTGCTTTAACAGAATCTATTACTCATTGGGTAACAGAGTTTGTAAAGCAAAACAAAATTGATATGTTAATTGTAGACTATCCTAAATTGTCCATGGTGGAGATGTCTCTATATGATGACATTATTAACACGATTCATCACGAATCTCACTGTCATCTGTTAACAACTAAACCATAATAATTATAATATTTTCAAATCTCCTCTGAATTCTTTAATTTATTCAAAAAATCTGTTTTTCAAACCTGTGTCCAAAATAGATGAAATCATCTTTCACCTATTTTGGGGGTTTCATCATTTAATCAAGAGTTGTTTTTTGATCACATGATACCCAAAGTTGTTATCTATCTTGACTTGGATTTTATCTTTAAGCACTGCAAAAAGATAATCCATCAAATATATCCATTCTACCATACTTTTCACCTGAATTCTATATCTTGGTGATTTGATAATTAAGCCAATTAGAAGTTGATTTGATTCAGAATCAAATCAAAACATTGATGGTTTATTTCATCGATTATACAATATAGTACAAGTGAATTCGTGATAAGACAGCTGCCAATTCCCTTCTGATGCAGGTCTGCCTTCATTGAATTCACTCCTTTTAGGTTGTGGAATTTAGGTCCAAGAAATCATCTTCCAAATCTGTTTAACTTGAAAACATTTCATTTGGAATGGTTAGCATGAATAACTATCTGCTTCATAATTCGGCAATATTCATCAAATTGAGGAAATCAGATAGAACCCGTTGAAATAATCATCAGCAAGTAAATTGGATTATTGGGGTAAATAATACTTTGAATGCTCATCAATGTGGAATATGATGGTTAAATCATAACTCCATTGTCATCTTTTGATTCTGACTCTACTATTGCTTTAATTTGAGATGTGTCCTCACAGTTTTTTCTAAATCCAATGTTGTGCTGCTTGATTCTGACCATGCCGTATCGCTTGTAACTGCTGGTGGATTCATCGTATTCCTTATCATGCTTTGTTAAAATCACTGCTTTTACTTTCTTCTTGCATGTCTTACAATACACAAAAATCTCATTCATGATATTTTTATATTAATTCTAAACTTAAGGTTATTGGGAATTAGGAACTAGTTTTTTGATTTTTTCTATTGTCTCTTTCATTAAATACAATGTCTGAATCTCCTTGTTCTTTTTTCCATTTTTCATACTCTTTTTTTTGCTTAATCATTTTTTCACGATATTCTTCTTCCAATAGTTATTTTCAGGTAAATGTGAACTTAAAGATTTGGAGATTAAAACCAGTAGATTCTTATCTAAAAATTTATGGCAAAATATATGGCTAAAATTAAGCAAAATTCTCCTGTATTATTCTTCTATAACAATTCAAAAAAATGGCTAGCAAAAATTTCAAAAAATGAGTCATTTCATACTCATATTGGAATCCTGAAACATTCTGATGCTATTGGTAAAGAGTATGGTTCTAAATTAATCACAAACAAAGACAAGTATGTCTATCTTCTGGAACCTACAATGTATGACTATGTAATGAGAATCCAACATGGAACTCAGATTGTATATCCAAAGGATATTGGATACATTATAGCTAGGGCAGGAATTGGTGATGGTCAAAAAGTCTTAGAGATTGGAACAGGTAGTGGTTCTTTGACTTCTTTTGTAGCTAGTGTTGTTAAACCACGTGGACATGTATACACATTTGATGTTGATGAAAAATTTATGAAAATTGCTGAGAAGAATATCAAAAAAGCCGGCGTCTCAAAATATGTAACACAGCATAATTTGGATCTAAAAACTGCTAAAAAAATGCCACTTGAAGATATGGATGTTGCTTTAATTGATTTAGGTGATCCTTGGATAGTAATTCCTCAAGTCAGAAAAATGCTCAAAGGAAGTGGTAGTATCTTTGCAATTTGTCCTACTATGAATCAATTGGAAAAACTAACTATGGCATTGATAGAAAATGAATTTACCGACATTGAATCTACAGAGCACATTATACGAAACATAGAAGCTAGAGAGGGAAAAACTCGACATTCTTTCCAGGGAATTGGTCACACGACCTATCTCTGTTTTGCAAGAAAAGCATTTTTTGACAGAGGTAGCACAAAATCATCAGAAAAATCAAAACCTGCAAAAGTTTCCAAAAAATCAGCCACAAAAACAGTCAAACAGCCAACTGCAAAGACTGCCAAAAAGACTACTAAAAAAACTACTAAAAAACCAGCTAGTAAAGCTGTGAAAAAGAGAACAAAAAAATCTGCCTGAACATCTACAAAACAAGATTTATTCATCTAATTTTTAGAGTATATTGAATGGTAAGAAAAAATCTCACTACATCTGTTGTTAAAAAATTCATTCCATCTAGAAAAGCAAAATCTCGTAAAGGTGATAACGGAATAGTTCTAGTTGTTGGTGGAAGTTACATCTATCATGGTGCGCCGATACTCTCATCACTGGCTGCTTTAAAATGTGGCACTGACCTTGTATACACATCTGTTCCAAAAATCAACGTAACTCCAACAAGAGCAGTTTCTCCAAATTTAATCGTGATTCCTTTAGTTGATCAAAAACTTACTTTGGGTGCTGTCAACAAACTGATTGGCGCAATACCACGTAATTTACATTCAGCAACTATCGGCATGGGACTTGCAATACAAGAAAGAAACTCTTTACTGCATCTAGTGAAATCTTTGATTAACAGAGATGTGAGACTCGCTTTAGATGCTAGTGCTTTGATTCCTGAAGTCTTACCTCTCCTTGCAAACAAAAATGTTGTAGTTACCCCTCACGCTGGAGAAATCAAGCGCTTATTTGGAGATGCTCCATCTAATTCTAAAAATGAGAGAATTAAACTAGTTGAGAAAAAAGCAAAAGAATTTGGAATTACTGTTTTGCTCAAGGGTGCCACTGATGTGATATCCAATGGGTCTACAACTTATCTTAATGAGAAAAAAACTCCTGCAATGACTGTAGGTGGAACCGGCGATGTTTTGTCTGGTCTAGTTGCAGGTTTGCTATCTAATAATAGAAATGCATTAGAATCTGCAGCTGCAGCCACCTTTATCAACGGCTTGGCAGGAAAAGCAGCTCAAAAGAAATTGGGATTACACATGACTTCGATGGATTTGTTAGATGAGATTCCCTCAGTAATGAAGCCTTTTGATAGAATTGTATGATTAGAATGAATCCCGCAAAACACGTAGATTCTCATATGAATGAATTAGTTTCTGATTTACAGACGTTAATTCGTCAGCCAAGTGTTTCGGCAAAGAATGAAGGTATTGAGGAGTGTGCAACATTGGTGCAAAAAATATTGAAAAAAGCAGGTGTAAAGTCTGAAATTCTACGATTAAAGAAAGGTGTTGCCCCCATAGTATATGGAGAAATCAAATCAAAACAAAACCCTGCAAAGACTTTGATGTTTTATAATCACTATGATGTTCAACCTGCTGAACCTTTTGACTTGTGGGATGATCCACCATTTAGTGGTAATAGAAAAGGAAACAAAATTTTTGGAAGAGGTGCAACTGATGACAAGGGAGAGCTGATCACTAGAATCAAAGCAGTTGAGGCTTGTCTAAAAACTACTGGTGATGTTCCTTGCAATGTTAAATTTGTAATTGAAGGTGAAGAAGAAACTGG
This sequence comes from Candidatus Nitrosopumilus sp., assembly GCA_013043295.1. GTDB lineage: Archaea > Thermoproteota > Nitrososphaeria > Nitrososphaerales > Nitrosopumilaceae > Nitrosopumilus. The sequence goes on along the minus strand of JABDOO010000037.1, from coordinate 8,801 downwards.
AAGTGAACATATTGAAGATTATCTAAAAAAATACCAAAAGAAATTTTCTTGTGATGGTGTGATTTGGGAATTCGGTTATGTTGATGCTAAAAATCGGCCTATAGTTGGGCTTGGAATGAAAGGACTACTTTTTGTAGAATTATCTGCCAAAGAGTCTATCATTGATGCACATTCTAGTTTAGCTGCATTGATTAAAAATCCTGCTTGGCGATTAATTGAGGCAGTAAAAACTCTGAGAGACTCTGATGGAAAAATTCTCATTAAAGATTGGTACAAGGAAGTTACTCCATTTTCAAAAAATGATTTAGAAATAATTCGTAAGGAACCCTTTGATGAAAATGACTTTAAAAAAGAATTTGGAATCAAATCTTTTGTAGGAAATAAGAAAGGATTGGAAGCAAAAAAGGCGCTGATTGGTGGTGCCACTTGCAATATAGCAGGATTTGTGTCTGGTTATACTGGGGATGGAGCAAAAACAGTCCTTCCTGGAAGTGCTCTAGTGAAGATAGATTTTAGACTAGTACCTAAAATGGATCCTAAAAAACAGATATCGAGATTAAAAAGACATCTAAAATCTAAAGGATTCTCTGATGTTGGAATCAAAGTGTATCATGGAGAAGCAGCTGCTAGAACAGATTCTTCAAATCCATTTGTAACTCAAGTCAAAGATGCAGCTGACAAATCTTTTGGCAGTTCAATTCTTAATGTATCGAATGCTGGAACTGGTCCAATGTATCCATTCGTTGAAATTCTCAAGGCTCCGTGTATCTCTATTGGCAGTACATACATGTTCGCAAAAATTCATTCGCCAAATGAATTTGCACGAGTTGATTTGCTAAAGAAAACTACAAAGTGTATGTGTCTAATTATGGAAAATTTTGGAAAAAACTAGTGTAAGCATCTAGGCAATTTTTTGATTGCTTGAGCAAGTGAAATTCTTCCTGGACCTGCAATCATGATTACTAGTGCTGATGCAAGTAAAATCAAATCTAATTCTACTCCTCCATCTCCTGTAATACTTTGAGCTCCTTTGACGTGGAAGATAGCTCCTAACATTATGATTGAAATTAGAGACGATGATAATCTACTCAGCACTCCTATAATTAACAAAATTCCTGGAACTAATTCTGCTAATGCGATTGGAATCTGCATTTCTACTGGAAGCCCCAACATTGGTAGGAAATTTGCAAATCCTGGCTCAAACTTTGAGATTCCGTGAAGAATAAAGATCACACCTATGGCTGATCTTAACCCCATGAAGACAACATCGTTTAGAACTTTTTCTCTAATCTCAGCTAAAGTCAATAAGATGTTCATAATTTTTCAGTATAATTATTTTGCCCATAAATTACACGTGAAATGTAGAAAGCCCTTTATTATGCGGCAAAATTATTTGAAATATGTCAATGTATATGCCAGGAGCAACTGCTGTTGGAATTACTTTTGACGGTGGTGTAGTTTTTGCTAGTGAAAAAAGGATCGCATTTGGAAACTTTCTAGTTAGTAAATCCACAAAGAAAACATTCCCAATTACTCCAAAAGTTGGTGCAACATGTGCCGGTCTTGTGGCTGACATGCAAATCTTATCTTTACAAATTGCCGCTCTTGCTAAAATTAGAAAAATGGAATTAAAACGAGATGTTCCACCAAATACTGTCGCAAAAATGATGTCAAATATGATGTATGAGAGACGATACTTCCCACTATTGACTCAGGTCATTGTAGGTGGTGTTGTAGATAAACCAATCATGTACACATTAGACCCGCTGGGTTCAGTACTCCCTGACGAATATGCTGCAGTAGGAACTGGTGCTGAAATGGCATTAGGTGTTTTAGATCCACAATTCAAACCAAACATGACCAAAGACGAAGCAGTTGATTTGGCAAAACGTGCAGTTCGTTCAGCAGCACTTAGAGATTCTGCAAGTGGTGATGGTTTAGACATACTTGTAATCACTAAAGATGGTAGTGAAGAATTTACTGAAGCAATCAAATAATAAAATTTTAAAAATTCTAAATTAATCGTAAATAGTTTTACCTGTTTCCCAGAATTTATCAGAAATGTAATGAATGTTTTTAATGACTTCCCCTTTTTCCATCTTTTCCAACTCTGAGCTGGATACCATGGATTTTCCAATTGCTAAAAACTTGTGTTGAGATTCCTCAACAATACATACAAGCTTGTCTTTTTCAAACTCTGTAAATTTTTTTATCCCTGGTCTCATTACATTTGCTCCTTTACACATGAATTTTACTGCCCCCATGTCTACTGTAACTGATGGGAATTTCTCCAAAGTTTCAGTTTCTGATAAGAATGGAAGATAGTCATCATCGACTTTTAAAATCTTAATCCCTAGACCTGTAATGATCTGCGCATCATCTAAAATTTGATGAACCTTGACATTTTTTATTTTTGGAAATTCCATTCCCCATTTTTCTGAAACTGTCTTTAGTAGTGCAGAGGTTTCACTTTTTGAAATTAAATTTGATTTCAATCTCTAGCAATCTCTTGTCTGATATCTAGCAAATCCCTTAGAATGGAACTAGCAGTTTCCATGCCTCCTGCTCCCTTTCCGATAATTGTTTGAGTGCCTGAATGCTCTGAAGTAAATGCAATTGCGTTTAGTGTGCCATTGACACAAAGTGGATCCTCATTTGAAACCTCTTTTGGTCCTACAACTAATTCTTTGTCACATGATGCGATTAATTTTATGGCACAATTATTTTTGGCAGCTTTGTTGATGTCATCTAGTGTAACTTTACGGATACCTGTACAATTGATATCTGGAAGTGTTACTTTCATTCCCATTATCCAGTTTGCAAGTATGACTAGTTTTGCTGCTGCATCAAGACCGTCAAGGTCTAGGGCCTCATCAGCTTCGACATATCCTTTGTCTTTGGCATCTTTTAGTGCATCATCATATGATACACCTGTTGCCATGTTTGTTAGAATGTAATTTGTTGTTCCATTTAGAATTCCTGCAAATGAAGTGATTCTCTCTCCGCTTAGACTATTTTTAGCATAATCTAAGATTGGTGTGCCTCCACCAACTGTTCCACTAAATTTGAACATTACTTGATTGTATGTGGCAAGTTCAAGAAGAGAAGGAAAGGCTAAAGCAAGTGGACCTTTGTTAACAGAAATCACATGCATTCCTTTTTTCATAGCGCTAGTAATGTGGGTCATTCCAGGTTCGGCATCTTTGTAGTTGCTAGCAGTGGTCTCAATTAGCACATCAGCCTCAACATTTTTGAGTATATCTATGCCTGACATTGTATTTTTTGAATCTGAATAATTTTTTACAGTTCCAAACTTTTTCTTCACATCGACTAGTTTGTTAAAATTTAATCCAGATGGGTCTACTGCACTTCCTTTACTGTCAAAAACTGCAACAACTCTTGGCTTTAATCCATACTTTGCATAAAGATCCTCGGATCTAGATTCAAACAATTTCACTAAACTTTGGCCTACAACACCAAATCCACACAGAATAATTCTCAAATCATTTCTTTCCTTTTTGTTTTGTTATTGTAGCCCATTTTATTCCTCTTGATTTTCTTATCATTAATTGTGTTTTATTAATAATTTTTGAATTTTGTTGCAAAGCTCCTAACTATTGCTCTTCAGAGTCTTTTTCATGTTTTAATGAAATTGAATTGATACAATATCTCTGGTTTGTAGGCTTTGGACCATCATCAAACACATGACCTAGATGTGCTCCACATTTGTTGCAATTTACTTCAGTACGCACCATACCATATGCCGTATCTGAAACATATTCGATTTTATCTTCTGATATTGGTTGCCAAAAGCTTGGCCATCCTGAACCTGAATCAAACTTTGCATCTGAAGAAAATAGTTCTTCACCACAACAAGTGCATTTGAAGGAGCCCTCTAATTTGGTATTGTTATATTTTCCAGAAAATGGCGGCTCTGTTCCATGATTAATACAAATTTCATATTGATCAGGGGTTAACTCTTCTTTCCACTCTTCAGGGGTCTTCTCTATTTTTTCAGTCATGGTGTAATGTATCTCTTCAATTATTAGAATATTTTTCTATTTTTTTAGTTTTTTTCTTTTCTCTTCTGTTCTTTTTTCAGATTCAAATCTTTCTAAAACATATTCTTTCATATCTACATATTTCATAATTTTACTTAGATTTGGATGAACTCTGTTAATTTGTTTGAACATCTGTTGAGCAACTCTTCTGTAATCTACATGTCCTTGCGGAACTGTTCTTAATTCAATTAAATGACAAGCTTCTCTTAGATTGAATTTCATAAAATATGGATAGTTGTATCCAAAATTAACTACATACTGTCCTTGTTCTGGAAATTTTGTTCGAATTTTATCAAATGTTTCTTTTGTTTTATTCATACATTCTTTGAAATCTTTTTCAATTCCAAGAATCTTTATCTCATTTGGCATATTATATCCATGGTCAGTTGTGAGTAGTTGTCTTTCTAGTGTTAGTGCTCTATGTCTGTGAAAGTCTCTGAACATTCCAAAGTTGTTTGATAAATCAAAGGTGTAATAGACATTTTCAAATGCTCTGGATGGTCTATGTCTTCTGTTTGTTCGAATTTTTGCAAATTCAGAAATTATTTTGTTCTTCTTTTCTTTTGAGATTTTTTTGACTTGCTTGAAAATATTTTGATATGATGTGCTAGGTGACTGCTCATACATTATACTTGTAATTACTTTATCAATTGCAGTTTTTTCTGATTCATAATCTACTAGAGTTGTGATGGTTCCTTTTTTCGGATTTGATTTGATTTCTTTTGATGTGATTGATTTTGATTTGTTTTTGATATCCCTTAGATATTTTTGAAATGCTTTTCCGTATTTGTCGTCTGCCCTTCTGACAAATGATTTGATAGTCGTATCAAGCTCTTTTTTGATTTTTGAGGCTAATTCTTGCTCTTCTCTTAGTTCTGATGAGCCTAAAACTGTAAGCAGATACTCAAAGGCTCTTCCGTTTCCAGTAATTCCTACATTAGTCAAAGTTGAAGCTGGTAGTAATCCTCTAAGAATGTCAAGAGCTTTTGCTTTAGTTGATCCTCTGTAAATCATGTTTGCAGATTTTATGTCTGATTCTTTTTTTAATTTGGAAAATAATTTTTCTTTTCCATCTTTGGAATCTTTAAAGCTGTATTTCTCAATTGGATATTTTTCCCTGACATAGTTTACCATTGGTTCGATATTTTTTGAATAAACATCAAATGAAAAATTGCAACTCTCCTCATACATATCTGCAAAACGAGACTTCATAATTTCAGGATCCCTGTAAAATCTGTACTTGCCATTTTCTTTTTTGTTCCATGCGACATATCTTGAAGACTTTTCTAAATATGATAATCCAATTCGTCTGTCTTCAATTTTTTTTACCGCAATGTTTGATAATCCTTCAATTGCTATCTGGGCTTCTCCTAACTCTGCAACAGAATCATCGCCATACTCTAAAAGAACTCTGTTGTAAAATTCCTCACCTCTGTTTTTATTTTGTAAAAATTCATCAAGAAAAATTCTTCTCATGCTTTTATCGGTTCTACTATACCTTGACATCAGTGCACCACGATCTACTTGTCGTGGTGTAATTATTGCAAAGACATTGCCTTCAGTATTTGAAAAGTGATCTGACAGAATTTTTTTTTCTTTAACTGAAAACTCAGACAATACGAGTATACTTATTCACAATTATTAATACTCTATTTCTTTTTTCCAATTTGAATTAGATCGGGACCCTTGTCTCTGTCTTTGTCTTGACCTTTAGCTTGCCATCTGAGAAGAACTTGTTTGAATGCTTCTGCATCTTCCTCCTTTTCAGTATACATCAAAGTCGTAACCCAAAATCCTTTTTTGGCAGTTTTTCCTCCAATTGAATTCATCCAGAAATCATTTGGCAAAACCTCCTTGGATTTGTTGTTTGGATCCTTTGCTGCTTCAATCCAGCGACTTGCTACAAAATTTAAAATTTGATCAAGTTCTTCTTTTTGAATCATGAGCCTGCTATATTGTCTCTAAATTTTAAAATTACTGAAAATTTGCCTGTTTTTAGTTAGTGAATTTAATCTTACTAAAACTAAAAAGATTTCTTACACTTTGTCGGTTATACAAATCCCTAAACTATCACACATGACAAACGACGATATCGAAATTATCGGTAAAAATGTCAAAGACATGTACGGAACATTCATGGGTAAAGTCGTAGGAACAATAACAGATATTGACGGAAGTATACAGTCCGTCGGCATTGACTGCGGTTCACAAGGATTACAGCAAATCCAATATGAACAATTAGTAGCTCAAGGCGATGTTGTTATTTTCATTCCAAAATGGAGACTCGACTCACAAAGACTCATTCGTGAAAAGCAATTAACTCTACGTCGATTAAAAGCATTGATTGACATTGTTTCAGAAAATGATGATATGAAAGCAGATGCTGAAATCATTCATGAGAAATACAAGTCAAAACTTGTATCCTTAGATGAAACAGAACATGAAATCAAAGCAATTCTTGAGGCAAGATTGACAGAGTTAGATGATCAAATGAAGTCTGCAAAGATGTTATCGTTTGATGCAAAAGTACAATTCAAGAGCAATGAAATCTCTGATGCAACATTTGAGACCGTGAAGTCATGCACAAATGAGGTAATTGAGCATGTAACTCACGAAACAGCAGAAATCGCAAATGTAAAGAGTAGAATTGCAGACTTAGAATTGGAAGTGCAAGAGATAACTGCAGCCCCAACACCAAACATCCAAGAATCTGCCCGTTCATATCTGGAGACTTCTGAACAACAACAAGTAGTTCAGACAATACTTCCAGAAGTACCAGTCGAATCTATACCAACACCTTCAGAACCAATTGAAGCTCAGACAGTCCCGATGCCTGAACCTCCAACTGAAACTGAAGCAACAATTGCATTTCCAGAACCACCCCAACAGGTGACAACAGATACTTCAAAAGACGACAATGATAACGATTGGCTTGCTAGAATGGAAGCACAATAATTTTTTTAACTATTTTTTTAATTCATCAAAAGATCTTTCTTGCCAAATATCAATATGCCCTCTAGATGTTATGTGAGATTCATCTAGTTCAAATGATTTAGATGCTCAAATAAAGCCAAATCTAGGCGTATTTTTAGACTCTACCCTTTGAAAATCACACTTTCAGATATGAGAATTGTTTTTGATGGATGAATATTCTGTGAGTAATTCCGTGCTATTCTAATGAAAATAATGCAAAAAGCCATTTGGCACTAGCAATATGTGGATGCTGATTTTATAATATGTGCCAATATCTATCCCTATGGAGATAATATTTTTGAAAATATTAGAAACAAAGTTTGAGACGATATGAGCAAGTACAAAAAATCATTATTTCTGTTTAGACGAGATCTGAGAGTAAATGACAACACGGGATTGATTTATGCATCAAAAACATCCTCCAAAGTAATTCCATGCTTTATTTTTGATTCTAATATTCTAAATAGTCCTCATAACATTACAAGTAACTTTAGAATGAAATTTTTACATGAGAGTTTGACAGACTTGGACTCTCAGCTAAAAGAGAAAAAATCACATCTTTACATGTTTAGTGGTCTTGCTGAAAAAATTCTTGAAAATATAATCAAAGAGAATAGCATAGATACAGTTTTTGTAAATAGAGACTATACAGGATTTAGTAAAACCCGGGATGGAAAAATTCAAAGAATATGCAGCAAGCAAGGCGTTGATTTTATCTCGACAAATGACTTGTTACTCCATGAACCTGAAGAGATTGAAAATGGCAAAGGAGAACCATACAAAGTGTTTTCACCATTTTTTTCTAAAGCCAAAGAATTGTCAATAAGAAAACCCCAAAAACATGTCTTTTCAAATTTATCAAATGAAAAAATAAAATCAAAATTTCCCATTAAAGAAATTCCATCTGGAATGTTACAACCAGTAAAAACAGAATTCAAGGGAGGGAGAAAGTCATGCATTACTTTGCTAAAAAACATAAAAAATTTAAAAAAATACGATAGTGAGAGAAACTTTCCTGGTATTGAGGGAACATCATATCTATCTGCACATAATAAATTTGGAACCTGCTCTATACGAGAGGTATATCACAAAATTGTAGATGATCTAGGAGCAAATCATACTCTGATAACAGAACTGCACTGGAGAGATTTCTTTACACATATTATGTATCATTTCCCTCATAGCAAATCAAAAGAATTCAATTCAAAATATGAAAAAATTCCCTGGAGTAAAAATAATGAGACATTTACAAAATGGTGTGATGGAATGACCGGATTTCCTATTGTTGATGCAGGTATGAGGGAGCTGAATAATACTGGTTACATGCACAATAGAGTTCGCATGATAGTTGCATCATTTCTTACAAAGGATTTACATATTGACTGGAGACTGGGAGAAAATTATTTTGCATCAAGACTAATCGATTACGATTCAAGTGTTAATGTAGGAAACTGGCAATGGGCCGCATCCACAGGATGTGATGCACAACCCTGGTTTAGAATTTTTAATCCCTGGCTACAACAACAAAAATTTGACAAAGATTGTCTGTACATAAAAAAATGGATTCCTGAACTTGATTCAGTTTCAACAAAAATTATTCATTCTTTAGATACAAAGCATTCTGATATTGATGTGGATTATCCTGCACCTATTGTAGATCATAAAAGTGAGTCACTGCACTCCAAAGAAGTGTTTAAGAGAATATCTTCTGGCTAAATTAAACTAATTATAAAGATCCAAGTTCATACCTTTTTTGTTGTCAGACAG
>JABDOO010000018.1 GCA_013043295.1 Candidatus Nitrosopumilus sp. | reverse complement strand
TCAAATAAAATCAAGAATTAACGAATTAGAAAAATTAAAAATAAAATCTATTTCTTTAACAGGTCCTACGACACTTGGAAATTTAGCAATCTTAGGAAAAGGATACGTTGGTGTTGTAGTAATTGCAAAAAAAGGTAGCAAGACAGTAGCTCTAAAAATTAGAAGGACTGATTCTCCAAGGAAAAATATGAAAAATGAGGCAATATTACTAAAATTAGTTAACTCAGTTAAAGTTGGTCCAAAAATGATTGATGTCAGTAAAAATTTCTTAGTAATGGAATATTTGGATGGGGAAAAATTTAGTGATTGGATTGAGATGTTAAAGGGAATAGGAAGTGCAAAAAAATTAAAAACTATCATAAGAAATGTGTTAGAAGATTGTTATAGATTAGATCAAATTGGATTTGATCACGGTGAACTAAGTAATATTTCAAAGCATGTTATTGTAGGTGAAACAAAAACTTCACTAATTGATTTTGAAAGTTCAAGTACAGAAAGAAGGCCATCTAATGTGACATCGATTACTCAAGCATTTTTTATTGGTTCAGGAATTTCAAAAAAAGCTCAAAAAATTTACAAAAATTCATCCAAAGAGAAAATTATTCAGGCTCTAAAATCATACAAGCAAGAGAAATCAAGAGAAAATTTTGAAAAATTACTCAAAGTTTTAAAATTATGATGGGAACGGCAGGAATTGAACCTGCGACCACTAGTCCCCCAGACTAGTATCATACCAAGCTAGACTACGTTCCCTCGTTTCAGAGGCACAAAATGAAATTATTAAATCGTCGTATTGGTAAACAAAATTGATGAAACTTTGTAATATTTGTCATAAGATTTCTGCTACAGATCAAGATCATCTAGATTGTATTCAAAAAAGAAGTATAGAAGCTGAAGCTGAAGATTTTAAAAATAGTCTTCCAGAAAAACTCAATCTGGCAAATAATAATGAAGAATTGGATGTAGGAGTCAAAGCAATTTTAGAACATCTATCAAAAAGCAAAGATTCAGATGAATAAACTATAACCATTTTGATAATCGTTCTTTTTCAAATTCAATCTTTTTAGAAAGATTATCTGATGTTGATTCTGTTAGATTAGTGGAAGGTTTATCGTTTGTGAACATATCCACTTCAATTACAGATGCTGTATCTCTACCTGATTCAATAAAACAGCCACCTTTTCCATCAAATAGTGCGGATTCTTCTTTTGATTGAATCTTTGAAATAATATTTTTAGCAACTGTAATTCCTTCGCCTTCTGCAAAAATCCCTGCTTTTGGGACTGCCATATTTTCTGCAACAGTTAAACTAGTTACATCACCTACTGCAAAGACATTTTCAAAAGGTGTTTTGCAATCTCTGTCTATTAAAATGAATCCAGGTTCTTTTGCTAATCCAGAATCATAAATAATTTTTGGGGCAATATGAGGTGGTACTGCTAATAACAAATCAAAATCAGCTTCACTGTTTTCGAAAATTAATTTATTTGATTCAACAGATTTAATTTTACTAGAATTATGAAAAATAATTTTTTCTGAATTTACTAGATCGAGAATTTGTTTGCTTACCTCAGGTCCAGCTGCAGGCAGTGTTATAGGAGCTGGACTGTAAAAATCAATTTGAACAGAATCACGAACTCCTCGCTTTCTTAGCATCGCATCAATCAATAAACTAGCCTCAAATGGTGCTGGAGGACATTTGTAAGGCATGCCCATTATTGATATTGCAATTTTTCCTGATGTCATATTATCAAGTTTTTCGTGAATTTGTGAAAGTTGATTGTGATCATATAGATTGAATCCATTTTCTTCTAATCCAGGAATTTTTTGAGGTGCCAGTACAGCACCCATTGAAATTATTAGAAAATCAAATGAAATTGATTCAGATTTTGTCTCAACATACTTTTTTTCAGAATTAATTGATATGATTTCATCTTTGATGAAATTGATCTCTTTTTTTTGCAGTTCATTTAATGAACCAACTGAATTTTCAAAAGTTCGTGTGCCATTTATGATCCATAGCTTTGCAAATCCAACCATAAACCAGTCTTTTTTATCAATTAAGGTAATTTTTACTTCAGATGTAGATAGTGATTTTCTTATCTCGTTGGCAGCTGATAATCCACCAAACCCACCCCCTAAAATTACAACATGTGGAATATTTGACAACTTAACGTTCTTGAGTTGTAGGTCTAATCAAAATTTCATTAACATTAACGTGAGATGGTGAATCAACTGCATACAAAATTGCTTTTGCAATATCTTCGGCTTGTAATGCTTCCATCTTTTTTGTATTTTCAATGAATCCTTGTAATGATTCATCAGTTATTGTATCATTAAGTTCTGTAGCAACCACACCTGGTTCAATACTAGTTACTCTAATGTTTGAGCGTACACTAAATTCTTGTCTCAAACCTTCACTAAATGCAGCAACTGCATGTTTTGTAGCACAATATACACTACCAGCTGGAAATACTATTCTTCCAGCTACAGATGATAGATTAACTATATGGCCGGACTTTTTTTCTTTCATATGAGAAATTACAGCACCTGTAGAATACAAAACACCTTTGATATTCACATCCACCATTCTGTCCCATTCGTCAACTTTGAGACTTTTGAAGAAACTAAGAGGCATCAAACCTGCATTGTTTACCAAAATATCAATAGAACCCCATTTATCTAAAACTGCTTTAGCAAAATTTTCACATTCAGATCTTTTTGTTACATCTAGTTTTTGGAAAAATACTTCTCCACCATCAGTGGTGATTTTTTTAGCTAGCTCTTCTAATCTGTCAACTCGTCTAGCTCCTATTGCAACTTTTGCACCAGCTTTTGATAAGGCTAAAGCAGTCGCAAAACCAATACCGCTACTAGCACCAGTAATTATTGCAACTTTATCTTTTATCACAACCAAACTAAATTTGAACATCGTAAAAATGTTTAGACATTAAGAAATCTCAAGAAACACTGGCACCTTTATTAAAAGAAAAGTAGTAATTGAAAATATGGAATCAGAAAAATGTGCATATTGTGGAGACCTAACTGACATGCCATTTCAGTGCAATTATTGTAAGGATCCTTTTTGTGCAGAACACAGATTACCTGAAGAACATAGATGTGTAAAACTAAGCCAGATTAGAGCTAAAAGGTTTGGGGAGAAAAAAGTAATTCGTGATGGTGGACGAAACAGACCTAATATTTTAAAACGAATTTTTGGAAGATTTTAAAAATCAATATGGACTTTTGTCTGGAGAGATTTTTGCCCTTCTTCCTTGGTAAATAAGAGCAATTGCTAGTGCAAACATTACCATTGCAGTCAACGGAAAATTTTGTGGTGCTGGTAGAATAAACCAATAGTAAACTCCAAATCCGATTGATACAATCGCTTGTGTCCATAATTTAATCCATTTTGGTATTTTTACTAAACGACTAATTACTTCAACCAGAAAAATCCCAATTACTGGATATATTGTGTAAAAAAGAAAATCTATAACATCAACGCCTGTATGAGACATATTATTCGGTAATGATAGGTATAATTTCTATCTAATCTTCTAAATGAACCTTAGTTGCAACATTTTTGGCAATTAGAGCCTGAGCATTCTCATATGGAATTGTAGCTATATCTTCAGTTTTGAAAGGTCCATATTTTTCTAGATCAGCTCCTACTATTTCATCAACTTCATTTAGAAATCTAACAACGATTTTCTTTGTTTTATGATTTTGGGCTATTGATTCTAAAAATTTTGATTTGCCATTAATTGTTGCAGAAAGAATCATTTCAGTTCTGTCTTTTTTGTCTTCTTGTGAATCAAAAATAAATTTTTCTTCATCTAAAAGATTACTAATTTCCAAATCGGAAGTTTTTGAAATTTTTTCTAATCTAATTTCTATTAGCAATGTTGATAATTCGATAACCATTTCTATCATTGTGTCTTTAATTTTATTTTCTATTCCATCAAATTCTTGTTTTCGTAAATTTCCAATAAAATCAGCTAGATTCCTGTAAAAATTAGGATCAATTTCTAAAATAGAATCACTTTCAGTTTCACGTAAAACTGTATGATGCAGTGATGTGATATTGATTTGATTTGATTCTGACATTTCTTACCTAATCCTTAAATGGCTGATGTATTTGTGTTTGATTGAAGAATAAATTGCCATATAAAGTCAGCCACGGTAAAGCAATCCAAGTAACATATTCACCTGATGAAGTATTTTCAAGAATTCAACATGAAGGCATTCAGTTTATTGATCTACAATTTACTGGCCTAACTGGTCATTTTCATCATACTACAATTTCAGCTAATACTTTTACTCCAGAGCAAATGAGAGACGGATTACCAAAATTGGATGGTTCATCAATCATTGGGTTTACAAGTATTGATGATTCCGATTTACTCTTGAAACCTGATCCAAGTACATTTGCAATTATTCCTTGGATGACTGAAAATAAAACTGCTCGACTACTTTGTGATGTTTATTGGGGTGAGGACAGAGGTAGATTATCAAGAGATCCCAGAGGTATTTCTCAAAAAGCTGAAGAATATATCAAAACTCAAGGATTTGATTTTAGTACTTGGGGTCCTGAGGTTGAATTCTTTGTATTTGATAAAGTACATTGGGATGTTCTAACGCCATACAAAGGTCAATCATATTCAATTGAATCAAAAGAAGCTCCTTGGAATCAATCAGGTGAAGGATATCCAATGGGATTACAAGAAGGATACTATCCAAGTACTCCTGCAGATACACTAACACCATATAGAAATGAATGTGTAAATATTCTCAATACAAATTTTGGAATTTTGTGTGATAATCATCACCATGAAGTAGCAACAGCTGGACAATGTGAAATTGATATCAAATATGATTATATGACAAATGCTGCAGATGCTGCACAATCATACAAGTATGTGATTAGAAATGTAGCACAAAAGTATGGAAAAGTTGCAACAATGATGCCAAAACCAATAGCTATGGATTCTGGTTCTGGAATGCATGTCAATGTAAGTTTATGGAAAGGAATGGAAAATGCATTTTACGATCCTGATGATGAAATTGAATTAAGCCAACTTGGGAGATATTTCTGTGGCGGTATTGTTAACCATGCAAAAGCATTATCAGCAATATGTAATCCTACTACTAACTCATATCACAGATTAGTTCCAGGATATGAGGCTCCTGCATACATTGCATGGAGTTCAGGAAATCGTTCTGCAATAGTAAGAGTGCCAAAACATCTGAAAGGCAAAAATTATTCTAATCTTAAAAGACTTGAATTTAGAGCCCCAGATCCTTCATCTAATCCATATCTCGTGTTTGCAGCAGTAACTGCAGCAGGAATGGATGGAGTTAAGAAAAAGATGGATCCAGGGGATGAAGTTCGTGACGATATATTCAAGATGACAAAATCTGATAGGGCAAAGAGAGGAATTGGAGTTCTCCCAAAAAGTCTTGGAGAAGCATTAGATGAACTTGAAAGTGATAGAAAATTCCTCAGTCCAATTTACACTAATGATGTGATTGACAAAATTATTGAACTAGAAAGAAGAGATCAACGTGAAATAGCCATTAGACCACATCCGCATGAATTTTATCTATACTTTGATGTTTAAGCTCTTCCAGTTAATTGGAAAATATAGTATAATGAAATAGCCATTAGACCAAATCCACTTCCTAGAAATATTACTCGTTTGCTTTCAGATGTCGCAGCTCTGTATAACAAAACTCCACCTGCAAGACCTACAAACAATACTAACACCCCAGATATTGTTCCATCAAAACTTGTGTTAGTAATTAATGGATGAAAAAGACCAGAAAGTAATGCAAAAAATGCAACCAGATAGACATACTTGAAACCAGTTAGCATTGTAGAGGATGTTTTATTCAATATTGTTCGTAAATTTGTTTAGCAATTAAAGTTTTGAAAAAATTCAAAATGATTTACATCATTCCGCCCATATCAGGCATTCCACCCATACCTGGCATGCCGCCCATACCACCCATACCTGGTGGCATTCCTGGTGGCATTCCACCTTCTCCACCACCTGGTGGTCCTCCTGCAGATTTCTGGGTTGCAATAACATCATCTATTCTAAGAATCATACAAGCAGCCTCTGCAGCAGCTGAAACAATTTGAAGTTTGACTGCTAGTGGTTCAATAATATCACTTGATTTCATATTACCAATCTTTGCTTTCATTACATCAATACCAGTCCATTTTTCTCCTTTCTGTTGTTTTGAACGAAGAAGTGTAAGAGTATCAATTGGATCCATTCCTGCATTGTCAGCTAGAGCCATTGGGATTTCTTCTAGTGCATCGGCAAATTTTTCTGCTGCCAATTGCTCTCTACCTTCCAAAGATTTTGCCCAACCACGAATTTTGGTTGCTGCATAAGTTTCAGGAGCTCCACCACCTGCAACAATTTCTGGTTTTAAGATTACATCTTTTACAACCATTAAAGCATCATGAACAGAGCGTTCAACTTCATCAACTACTCTTTGAGAACCAGCACGAAGAAGTAATGTAACTGCCTTTGGATGTTTGCATCCTTCAACAAATACCCATTTGTCTTCTTCAATTTTTCTTTCTTCTACAACATCAGCAGAACCGAGATCTTTTTCATAAAGATCATCTAGATTTGTAACTATTCTAGCTCCTGTTGCTTTTGCAAGTTTTGTAAGATCACTTTCTTTAATTCTTCTAACTGCAATTATTCCTGCTTTTGCTAGATAATGTTGAGCCATATCATCTAATCCTTTTTGACACAATACTACATTTGCGCCAGAACCAATGACTTTGTCAACCATTGTTTTTAGCATTCTATTTTCTTCATCTAGAAATGATTTGAGTTGTTGAGGATTTGAAATGTTAATTTTAGAATCAGTTTCAGTTTTACTAATCTCTAATGCAGTGTTAATTAATGCAATTTTGGCATCAGTGATTTTTCTGGGCATACCGCCATGAACAATTTCTTTATCAAGAACAATTCCTTGAATAATCATTGAATCCTTAATTGAACCACCTGCTTTCTTTTCAACTTTGATATCATCAATGTCAACATCAAAAGATTCACCATCCTTTTCTGCAACAGCAAGTACGGATTTAACAATAATATCTGCAAGAAGATCAGAGTCTTTTCTGACAAGTTTTGTTTGCATTGAAGTTTTTGCAATTTTATTTAAAATATTTTTATCATTTGCAGTAATAGTATCTGCAATTTCTTCGAGGTATTCTTTTGCTTTTCTTGCAGCTTTTCTATATCCATCAACAATGATTGTTGGATGAACATCTTGATCAATTAATGATTCAGCTTGTGATAATAAAGCACCTGCTAAGATTACTGCAGATGTTGTTCCATCTCCAACTTCATTATCTGTAGTTTTTGAGATTTCGACTAGCATTTTTGCTGCTGGGTGTTGAACATCAATTTCTTTTAGAATGGTTGCACCATCATTTGTAATAGTAACATCACCTAATGAATCGACTAGCATTTTATCCATGCCTCGTGGGCCTAAGCTAGTATGAACAATTTCAGCGATTATTTTAGCTGCAGCAATGTTATTTTTTTGGGCTTCTCGTCCTTTGGTTTCAGAACCGCCCTCTTTGAGCAATACAACAGGCATGTTACCTTTTGAAGTTGCTTGCATTCCCATAGATGCCAAAACTTCAGATTCCCCTTTTATACCTTCCAGATCAAGATCGGCTTTTTTGAAATCATATCGGTGTTTTTAAATTGGGAAAATTAAGTTGCAAAATATGGCTAAATCACAGAATAAAACAGCTTATGATAATATTTTTGCAAAATTAAAAGAACATCACAAATGGTTTGAAAATTCAATTCCATTGATTGCAAGTGAAAATATTCCGAGTCCAGCAGTTAGAGAAGCAATAATTTCTGATTTTGGAAATAGATATGCTGAAGGATGGCCAGGTGAAAGAGTATACGCTGGCTGTGTCTACATAGATGATGTAGAGTTTGAATGTATGAAATTAGCTAAAAAATTATACAAAGCAAAATTTGCTGATGTTAGACCAATTTCAGGAGTTGTTGCAAATTTAGCAGTCTATTCTGCATTTACAAATCCTGGAGACATTATGTTAGCACCTTCAATACCAGCAGGTGGACACATTTCACATGGGAAAAAAGAACATTATGGAACAGCAGGTTTGGTACATGGATTAGAAATAGAGTTCTATCCATTTGATGCAGAAGAAATGACAATTGATGTAGATAAGACAAAACAGAAAGTTAAAGATCTTAAAAAAGCAAATCGTCTTCCCAAAATGGCTATGTTTGGTGGATCACTTTTCTTATTTCCTCATCCTGTAAAAGAATTATCAGATTTTCTAAAAAGTTATGGAATGCATATCAATTATGACGCAGCTCATGTAGCAGGATTAATTGCAGGTGGAAAATTCCAAGATCCTCTTAGAGAAGGAGCCGATACTATGACTATGAGTACCCATAAGACATTGTTTGGTCCTCAGGGTGGATTAGTTTTAGGTTCAAAGGAGCATGAGGAAGTTATCAAAAAAGCAACATTTCCTGGACTTACAAGTAGTCATCATATTCATCATATGGCCGGTAAAGCTGTTGCTTTTGCAGAAGCTTTAGAATTTGGAAAAGATTATGCAGTACAAGTAATTAAAAATGCAAAAATATTTGCAGAAGCATTAAGTGATTTGGGATTCAAAGTACTTGGCGAAAGTAGAGGATTTACTCAATCACATCAAATTGCAGTAAATGTTTTAGATTATTCAGATGGCGGTAAGGTTGAAGCTGATTTAGAAAAAGCTAACATCATTGTTAACAGACAATTAATTCCAGGTGATATTAAAGCCGGAAGAAATTATTTCCATCCTGGTGGAATTAGATTGGGAGTTTCAGAAATAACACGACTTGGAATGAAAAAGAATGAGATGGAAGAAATTGCATCTTACATTAAACAGGTTGTAATTGATAAAAAAGATCCAAAGAAATTATTATCAAAAGTCAAGACATTCAGAAAAGACTATCAGAAAGTCAAATTCTGTTTTGATAATAAATTGGGTGCTTATGAATACGTCAAATTGAGATAGATTTACGCATAATCAGTAAGTAGTGATTGATCCCCTTGACTCTTTCCGAAAACTAATTCGATTTCATCTGATAGAGCATGTATTCTTCCCCTTTGGTATTCACCAACATCATATTTTTCGACTAATCTTTTTGCAAGTTTAAGATATTTTTCTACAGACCCCCTAGTAATTGTGGCAATCAGTTTATGCCCACATACACAAGTTTGAATAAGAGGCATTCTACGAAATGATTTTCCACATGCTGTGCACCTAAAGCTCTGCCTTGCATATGCTCTTAGATTTCCCATCAAATCAGGTACAAGATGAGTGGAAATTACATTTGAAACAATTTCTGAAGTGTTTACAGCGTTGATTAATTCAGCATTTCTAACTTGCATATCAAATTTATCAAGCATAGAACCAAGCGTAGAATATGCGCTTCTTGATTTAGAAGTAGTTAGTGATGATGTTGAATGTGTAAAGTGATAATCATAGAACTGTCTTTCGGTTTCAAGACGTGATTTAATAATTTCAATTGATGAAATATCTGAGGATTTAATTTGTTGGAATGTAGATTCAAAGAATTCTAATGGAAGAATTTTTGTGACTTCAAGATTATGCGCTTGGGGTTGGGACTCGTGAGGTAAAACATGTGGTTGGATTAATAATGGTGCATCCATTAAACCACCAATTCTGTCAGAAAGGAATTGTCTTGAAAAGTTTAGAAGACTATCCATCAGTAGCATTATTGAATCAGCATCACCATCAGCATCTCGTCTTTTGGCTGAATGCCAATTAGGAGTTCCAAAACAAACATGTGTTTCAGTATATCCTATAATTCGTCCAACTATCCCTACAGATGTATGAGGAGCCAGACCAATAATTAAATGCCCAATTAGTTCTTCAGAATTTTTTACATTATAAAATGAAGTCTTCCCGTAGAATTTCTCTAAAAGAACATCAATGTATTTACAAATAGAAACTAGATATTTTCCACTTTCATATGGAATAATTACATCTTGCATTCGAAGTTCAATTGTCTGTTCAACAGAAATGAGAGGATTTCCATCAATATCATGAGAGTAACCAAGTTCTTTTAATTTTTCAATAGATGTTCCTATCCAAGATGGTTTGAATTGTGTTAATGGAGAATTTGTTGCATCAAATCTTACTGTTCCATCTTTGAAAGTTGTTAATCCAAAGTTTTGTCTGACAAGTCCTTTTTCTAGAGGTTCAGCAATTTTATCTTGATTAATAAGTTCTTTAACTCCTTTGAAGGGTTCTTTTGCTCGAAGTCCCATCTTCTCTTGAGCTAATAGCAATCTCTTTTTCAAAGGAAATGTTTGGTGTGAATGAGCAGGAGCTTTGCGTTTGCATTTTTCACAAAATGGCTCTGTTAGTGTATCTCTACAATTAGAACATCTGTAGGAAATAGAGGTCTTGGTGCCGCATATAGAACATTTTATGCCTATTGAGGGTTGGTTGCATTTTGTACACTGCCTGTTGAAAAGATTAGCAAAAAAGTGCTCAGTTCTAGAGGCTTTTAGAAGGTCTCTTGTAGGTCCGCCCTTCTCACCAATTGGGAATAACACATGTGTTGCAGGTTTCATTTGTCTTGGGGCTGCTTTTTCTGGTCTTCCTATTCTAACTCCTATACTAGTTGAAAATTTATTATTTATTTTGATTCCTGATGATTTCGATAAAATTTTTGGAACTGATAAATCATCAATGATTGGTTTGGTTCTAAATAATAAATTAAAGAAAATTTTTGCTTCAAGATGTTCTAAAATCAATGTTTCATTTTCTACTTTATGGGGAGTTCCTAAATTTTCAAGAATCTTTTTGACTTTGTTTGGATATTCAATAGAAGTCTCATTGACTTTGTTTGGTTCTAAAAGATTACTCAGTTCTTCAGCAGAAATTTTATCCCAGAAATACAAGTAATGTGGATGTAATGGGATTTTAAAATCAAGTGAGATTTTTAATGCTTCATCTATTGTTGGCGTCCTATTCAAAAATTGATTAAGGTATTGATCATCAGGCTCATATTTTTGAATATTTTGTTTTAATTCTTCAATCCAAAATTCTTCTACATAACCTGATGGAACTAATTGGGCATTATTTTCTAAAAAGTCTCCAAATGAAATTAAAATATCTCCCAAATGTAAAATTTTTTCTATTTGATTTTTAATTTCTAATCCATGTTTTACATCACGTATTTTTACGACACTGCCATTGGTAAGACGGACTGTTGGAGTATCAATAGAATCTACAAATGCTACGGTTGCACCTTTTCCTGGAATATCTATCTTGATTTGAGTACCTACAGCTATTGTGTGATCGAGAATTTCAGCAATTACTGGATGAATCCCTACTGCTGCAAAACCTGTATTACATGATCTTCCATATCTTAAACGAAATCCGCCTAATGTGTTAGGCATTGACAATACAGATCTGCCTGTAATTACTTCACGCATTCTTTTTGCAGCTGCGTCTTCTTGGCTATCACCAGTTTGAACAGCTCCTTTCAAATCATTGAGCCATTCCCAACCATCTAAATTGTACAATTCAATTCTTTTGAGTAATTTTTTGGATCTTCCAATCAATCCATCATTTAAGACACGTAAAGCCCCACCTCTAACTCGGTCAGTTTGAATTCGAGTCATAGATTTGTGGTTAACTACTTCGTAAGGATCAGTATCTACTCCTGCTAATTCAACTGGTAGATTAGAAATCACATGTTCAATGTCTTCATCTAAGATATGGAATTGGAAGCTGCTTGCTTCTCTTTCATAAATTCGTAATTCCTCAACAAATCTACCTGTTTCATCATCAAAGGAATTTGCTTGAAATTTAGATAATCCTGCTATTTTTCTAACATGATCAGCAATTAGTAGAGTTACTGCAGATTCTGTACCTCCTGCTGAACGCATTGGTCCTGCAATCGAAACTGATAGGTATTCAGTTCCATCTTTATTTTTCTTAATTTTTACTTCACTAATTCCTTGTAATGGTGCAATAGTAACACCCTCAGTAATTATTGCTAAGCCTACACGAACTGCAAGATCTAATTTGTCTTCAAGTGTAGCATCTGGAAGACAATATTTCCCCTGCGCAATCTCTTTTGCTAAAATAAGAGCAGAGAGTTCCTTTCCATTGATTTTTAGTATTTCCCTGAGTGGATCTGCAATGTCAATCTCGTGCATTTTTGCAACTCTATCTGCCAGGTCAAATGCAATTTTAGGCTCAATTATGCCTGAAGAATCTGCTAAAGTAGATTTTGCCAATGCTGCATGTTGAAATATTGAATATGTCTCAGTTGATAGATTGGAATAATAATCAAGATAGTAATTTGGCATCTTGATATCACGAATTCGAGAAATTGCATCATTTTCAGACATAATACGTCCTTTACTACTTGCTTCTTTGAATTGCTTTTGCTATTTTTTCAAGTTTTTTGAGACTGCCGCCTTTTTCAAGGAAGGTTCCAATAACTAATGCATCAGCCCCAGCTTTGACAAGACTCTCGGCAGTTTTTTCATCTTTGATTCCTCCACCAACAATCAAAAATCCATTAAATGCATGTCTTACCGTTTTGACCATTTCAGGTGTCACGTTAGTTTTTGCACCCGAACCTGCCTCCAAGTATACGAATCTCATTCCAAGGAATTGTGCTGCTAGAGAATATGCTGCTGCAATTTTTGGTTTTTCAAATGGAATTCCTCTTGCTGAACCAACAAACCAAGCTGATGTTCCATCTCCAATTACTAAATACGCAGTTGGAAGTGGTTCTAATCCAAACTTTAGTACACTAGGTGCACCCAAAGCCTGAGCCTGAGTGATAAAATATGGATTTTCCGAATTCATTAATGAGCTAAATAATATGGCATCAGCATCAGGTACAACACCTGTAACATTTCCAGGAAATAGAATAATTGGGATTTTTAGACCTTTTTTGATTCCTTTAACCACTTGAGCCATCTCAATTTGATCAGTTGCTGAAGAACCTCCTACGAGTATTGCTGATGCTCCAATCTTTTCTACGTCTTTGGCAAGCTTACTTGATGCCTGTAAATTTGAGACTTCGGAGTCGATTAAAACAAACAGTAACGCATTTTTCTTTTTTAATTCTGATTTTAGGAATGATTCGACTTTGTTTCCAGCCATGAAAGAGGTTTACGTGTGTCTCTTTAAAGTTTAATTGGAATGTAGTATACAGATTTGTATAGCTATGGAGGAGTTGGATAAATCTAATTTTAACAATATAATACGTAAAATTATCAAAAAATCACTGTTTACAGAGCGACAAGTTGAAATTATTTTAAATCAGAAAGATCTTCTAGAATCTAATTTCTCTATTTCCAAAGGCGCGTATTATAGGCAAGTTGGGCAGTCTAGAGACAAATTAATTGGATTATTCTACTCAATCATACTTTTTCGTGGTTTAGGCATACTTTTGCCTGATGATATAGATGTGATATCAAAACTTTCTGAACAAATCAATGTGATTAATGAGAGTGATATTTTCCCAGAAAGAGAAGATGAAGTGATAAGTGTGATTGACAGGCTCATCCGTCAGGCATGTAATATGTGATGTATGTGATACCAATAGTTATCCCTTCTTCAGTTTGTATGTGATAATGCATGTGAGATTGTTAATCTAAAGTGTGAAATAATATTGTTCAATCACGATAAATCACGAGGTAGGCGTATAACATGTGATGTTAGTTGAAATTCCTGAACCTGAAGTGATTTTAGGTGTGATTTTAGCTTTTATCATAGGTATTGTTGGTTTGTATGCTTACTTTAAGATACGACCATTTGTTAAAATTAAAAGTGAAGGGTTTGATGCTTCACAAGCAGAACGTTTGGAGTATTATGAAAGGCAGTTAATTGATATGAAAATACGCCTGGATGCATTAGAAATCCAAGGGATTGAGCAAAAAGTAGAAGATCCTAATCTTGATTTAAAACAATTCTTAGAGAAATTAGCAAAGAATGAAGTAAAAGAAAGGCCAATTGAACAAGCTACTAAGGTGGAAGAAGAACCAGAAAAGGTAATTTCCACGCCTAATCCAGTTAATTTAGCACCTACAAACCCAGTTGATTATGTGTTGCAACTTATCACAAACAAAGCTATGACATCACGTGATATACAAATCACATTAAAGAAAAGTAGAGAGCATACTTCACGCCTAATGAAAAAGATGTTTGAAGATGGATATGTTCAAAGAAATACTGAATCAAAGCCCTATACTTACTCAATTACTGAAAAAGGAATGTCAAAAGTAGGCCAATTAGAAGAGAATCCAACAGTCGGATAAGGGAATTTTAGAATTTTTAAAAATATTTTTCAATTATTGTTCGATGATTTTAGTGAAAATAGGTGTATTTTATCATAATGTTATGTTTTGATAATTTATTAAATTATATATATTATTAAATTATAGTATGTATATGTCTGTACAAGAGAACGAAGTCTTGGTAAAAATTACCTCTGCAGGTACAATTTCAATCCCCAAACAGTTTAGAAAATATATGGATATCCAAAAAGGAGAATATGTTAAAGTAATTTTGGGTAAAGATCGATTATTGGTTAGAAAAGTCACTATTTCTTAATTGGATTATTGTTGTTTTTGGGGAATTTTGATGGTTTGATAAGTCCATTCTCTGCCATTTCTAGTTCTATTTACCCTACCTTTTACAGCAAATCGTGACAAATAAGTGGAAATTATACTTAATTTCACAGGCTCGTTATATTCATCCTCATATTTTTCAAGTATGTTTGTAGAGGTAAATTTGCCCATTGGGAAGAATTTGTCAATTATATTCCAAATTTTTGAACCTGCAGAATCCATGTTAATTGGTTCTTGTTCCTCTTCAATATTCATCAAATCCATCATTTCAAATATTTTAAGAACTTTATCTCTGGTTACATTACCTTCCAATTTAATATCATATTTGGCACCATCAGCGTCTTCCATACCAATTCGAATGTGTTTTTTAGTCATCTTTGAGATCTAAAGGATCGAATGTTAACAGTTCAAATGATCCCAGAATATTTGTTAACAAAGTGGTTTGTTAACATTGACTGCCTAGCCCACGCCTAGCCTAATTTTTGTTATTAACAGTGTTTTTTGTTTAAAGCCCTTTAATTTAGATATATTTGTGCCTGGAGTGGAAATAAGGGGGTTGTTTTCGAGATGTTCACAATGTTAACACCTTTCTTAACGCTTGGAATGGAAATAAAGGGGTCAAAATAGGCTTTTTGGGAATTTTCTTAACACTTCATTAACATTATTGTTAATCCATACCTAATTTAGGATTCAACCCACACACCAATATTTCCACTCTATTTTTTTCTTTAATTTTTTTTAAAAAGAAATCTAAAACTAACTAAAAATAATTAATTACAAACTAAACTACTATTACTATTCTATTCTATACTCTCTTAATTGAGATATGGTTGTGTTAGTGTTGATAGGAAACAAAGGTGTGTGAGTATGTCTGATCCAATTGATGATTTGTTAGATGCTGCAGAGTCTGGAAAATCAATAATAAAAAATCGTGATATACTTCATTATTCATATATTCCAAATATCATATTACATAGAAAAAATGAACAAGAACAAGTCACCCAATCATTATTACCAATTTTAAAAAAATCAAGACCTTCAAATCTCCTAGTATATGGTAAGCCTGGAACAGGTAAAACATTAGTAGTGAAAAAAGTGCTCTCTAAAATCCAAGAGAGAGTTGAGAAATCAAATTTCCCAATCAAACTCATTTATTCAAATTCTAAAGAAGAGACCACATTATATGGATTATTGGTCAGTTTAGGCAGGCAATTAGACCTAAAAGAGAAGGAATTACCCACAACTGGGCTAGCAATAAGCGAAGTATTCAAAAGACTACTAAACAAAATTGAAGAAGGTAAACTCAACGCAGTTTTTGTTATAGATGAAATAGACTATCTTGCGCAACTAGTCGCAAAAACAGGCAAAGACATTCTATACCAACTTACTAGGGCAAATGAACGTCTGACACAAGGCTCCCTTACTTTAGTAGGAATTTCAAACGACTTAACTTTCAAAGAAAAACTAGACCCTAGAGTAATCAGTAGTTTAGGAGAAGAGGAAATTGTCTTTACAAATTACAATGTTGAACAAATTAAAAAAATTCTAGAAGAAAGAATCCAAGAATCATTTATTGAAAATTCAGTTGAAGATCCTGCCCTAAATCTAATTGCTGCCCTAGCAGGCGGGGAACATGGGGATGCTCGAAGAGCAATTGATCTGCTTAGAGTGGCTGGAGAACTTGCAGAGAGACAACAATCTGAAAAAGTTACAATTGAACATGTCAGAGAGGCCTCTCAAAAAATGGAAGAAAACAAAGAAGAAAAATCCCTCAAATCATTCCCTCTTCATGAAAAACTCATCCTAATTGCCATTATGAAGGCAAACGGCTCCTCTACCGGAGAAATATACTCTTCATACAAAAATCTCTGCAAGGCAGTTGGGAAAGACGAGCTTACCCAAAGAAGAATCACACAAATGCTAAGTGAAATTGAATTGTCTGGATTAATCTCAGGAAGACTAATTCATCAAGGAATTCATGGTAGGACAAAAAAATACAAACTGACAATTTCTTCAGAAATGATTAAAAAAACATTTGGTGATGATCTAACTCTGCAAGACATTATCTAAATTAGAACTATAATTTTGATGGTAGACTTGTAATGTTTTTAGATTTACCAATATTGCAATTCCTGGGTTTGGCGTCATACCTACACTAGCTTGAAAAGGCGTCTGTTTTTGCCATGAACCTGAATTTACCAATAAAATTCCCTTATACAAGTCCAATTGGGCTCTATGAACATGACCCACATGAAAAATGTCAGGTATGTCCTGAATTACTAACAAATCTTCCATTTCTGGTGCTATAGGAGTTTGACTACCATAAATTGGACTTAGATGTCTTGCACGAAGTAGATGTTTCATTACATCGGCAGGATGATCATAACTTAGACCCGGTGTGGTTTTGACTATATCATCAATACTTTGACCGTGAAACATTGAAACTATTACCCCATTTAATGAAATTACTGCTGGGTTTCCAACCATTATCACGTTTTCTCTTTCCCAAAGACTAGAGTTGTATTTTTTGGGAATTGCCGGTTGTGGTAATGCTCTTCTACCTGGATCATGGTTACCAGGCATTATGATAATTTTCACATTTTTAGGAATTTTATCAAGTAAATCTTCTGCTTTTTTTAATTGCTCTTGAATTGTCTGGCAAACCAATTCCTTATTCTGATTTGGATATATCCCAACCCCATCTACCACATCTCCACCTATTAGGACAAAACGAATCTTTCTTGCAACAGGATCAGGACTTGAAATCCAAGATACAAATTCTGAGAATTCATCTTCCATGAAGTATTTACTCCCAATATGCAAATCTGATAGAAAAACTGCGTATGCCTCACTTTCAGATCTGTTCTTTGCCTGCTCAGGAATATCTGGCAGAATTAAATCTTTGATAATATACCCAGAGTTTTTAGCTGAACTTATTCTTGCCATTACAAATTGATCAATTAGAAGAGTCCCGGCACTTTTCTGCAGCTCCTCATCAAAAATTATCCCCTCAAAGGAACCTGATGGATCTTCAAGAACCAATTTTGTAACATTTCTCTCTGAATTCCTTACTGTGACTAATCCACACACATACAAATCATCATCAATTTTTGCATTTTTGACTGAGGCTGCAGATTTTAATAATTTTGATTCTGGTCTATCTGAGACTATTCGTTTAAGTTTGTTAAAACGGCTTGAAAATAGGGCATTGTATCCTTTTACTCCTTCTCCAGATGTTATCTTTGTTGTAGGATCTGATAATACCTTCACTTCATTTTGTAACGTAGAATCCTCCTTAATTCCAAGATAACTTTCTAAATCATCTTGATTAATCTGAAATAACTTCTGTTTTGTTTTCTCTCTTACTATTTCCTTTATTATCTTCTCTAACTTTTTTACATCTACGTTTTCTAAAATCTTAAACGCATCAGGGTGAATCTGGAAACCCTTGTTTAATGCATAATTAAGAGCAAAGGACAGTTCCTTATTCATATCAAAAAATATAATCTGGTTTAATTAAATCTGCCCTACACCAACCCTCAAATATTGTTTGTAAGGTATGGCATTGTGAATAAAATCAGAATAATCACATTCTTTGTTTTTCTAGGTCTTTTTACAACTGCATTCCAATTAGGTTCAATGTCAACTGTCAGTGTAGAGGAAGCAAATCTCTTCATGTCAGAATTTGAAGAACTAGTTTTAGATATTGATGCCTTTGGAATCTTTACACACAATCTTACTCTTGCATTACCAATGTTTGTACCTGGATTTGGTGTTGCCTGGGGTCTGTTCTCAGCATGGTCTACTGGATTTGCTTTTGCAGCAATAGTAGTTTCTGCTCCTCAAATTGGTGAAATTCATCCACTAACTATTCTATTCTTATCTCCTTTTGGATTAATGGAAATTACTGCTTACTCTTTTGGCATTTCTAGGAGTTTTATCTTGATTAGAGCAGTGGTAAAAAAAATTGATTTGAAACAATTTGTCAAACCTACAATTATTGAAATTGGAATTGTGGTTGGACTTCTTTTAGCTGGAGGATATCTTGAGTTTTACATGATTGAGATGGCCCAAGAACAAGGGTTCATGGATATGCCTGGATTCTAGTTTCCCCTTGATTTGCCTAATCAGTCTAAAATAATTTAGCAGCAAACTATAAGCCAGATTTTATGATAATTTAATCATGAAACTGGCTATATTGTTGCTATCTTTGCTAGTTGTTTCATCAGGATATTTTATCAATGAATCCTTTGCAGAAGTTTCTGAGAATCAAGCATTTCTTTTAGAGGGTTCAGGGTTTGCTGTGACCGAAGAAACAATAAAAATTTCTGAAATTGATTTAGGTTTGACTTCAAAAAATCAGCTTGGAAGTACAATAAATTTTATGATTGAGGATGGCTTTGTTACACTGGATTCTGAAGAATTTATTATTTCTAATTTAGACGGTAAATTTTTGCGTGAAGGAAAATATATTAGAATTAATGGAAATATTGAAAGTTCAAACGGTTTTGATTCTTCAATTAGTTTTTTCGGAAGACTAGTTGATCAAAGTAAAGATGCATCAGTTTATGGTTTTACAGGAAGGATTACAACACCAGATGAGACTTATAAAATAATTTACACTGTAAAACTATCAACACTATCAAAAATCACTCAGACTACAACTGAGGAACCGGAAACCATCAAAGTCCATATTCAGAAAGGTTCCTCTTCACAAGGAGGTGCAGGGAGCTATATTGAATCTGGCAGCATTAAATATTTCTCAAAAGATAGAATTTCTGTTCAACCTGGAACAACAATCACAATAATCAATAATGATATAGTAACTCATAATCTTATCAGTGGAAAAGAAAACAATGATCGTTACATTCCATTTACTCCAGATGGAAAAATCTCAACTGGTGAGATTGCAGTAGGAGGTTCAACTAATATTACATTTGAGGATGCAGGGTTTTACAGATTGTATGATCCAGATTATCCATGGATGAGAATTGTAGCATATGTATTCCCAACTGTTGATAATACAATCTTAGGAAAAGGTCAAAATCTGGGAAATTAATTTTCCCACTGCCATCTATAATTCATGTATGAATCTAAACTAGTCTGATTAAACACCATAACAGACAAATCAGAAAATTCTTTTCCTTCCAAATCTTTCACAGTTCCAACAAAACTAGTCTCATTATCAGTAGTAATGGCCTCAAAAACATGTACTTTGATGTTTTCAGTGTCAAAATTATGCTCCCTAAGGTAGATTGCTATTTCAGATGGCATGAAATGTTTGTCTGGTTGTTTTGGCCAAGGTCTTGGAACCAAAATCACACTAAAACCATCAATCAACGCTTTTTGTAATTCCAATTTTTTATCTTCAATTGGAGTTGTAACATGCATGGTGATTACTTTGGATTTATCCAAAGGGACCTTTGCTCTTGATGCAGCTACCTGAATTGAACTTATGCCTGGAATAATTTCAACCTCTCCAAAGATTTCAATTAATCTATCTACAACTTCTGATTCTGAAAAATTTACATCTCCAGTAAATGGAATTACCAAAGTTCTTTCACCAAGCTTAGGAAGAATTTTTTGATAAGATTCTTCTTGATCATTCATGGTGATTTCATAGATCTCTTTTCCTTGGATCAAATCTTCTATTGTTTTTAGGGTGTATTTGTAACCAATCACAATATCACAATTTTGAATTATATCCTTTACAATATCTGTTACATATTTTGGAGATCCCGGTCCAACTCCTACAGCGAAAACTTTTCCCAATTTTACTTCGTAAAGTTTTGCCTGTCTTTAATATATTGCACAAAAGGCTTCCAATCCACTTTCATGTATTTAGTAGGCTCTTTTACCGGATATTTTACCCAATCTTGTGCTATTGAATACTGAAATTTCTCATCTTTTCCATCTTTTTGATATTCCAATTGTAAGGAGCTTCCCCAATCCTTTTCTGTAAAACTAATACTGGAGATATCATCAAAAGACAATTCTACATTTCTATCGTCTTCACAATCATTCATCAAATCTTCCTCGTTATATCCATCATGAAGAATCATTGTATTTTTTGATTTTATGAAATTAATTACCTGTCTTTGAGTTATGGCTTTCCACCAATTCATCTTTGATTCTGTTTTATGAATAAACATCAAATGTTTGTCAGTAAGTACCAACATCCCTTCTTTTCCACCAATTGAAAAGAATTTTTTTGATTCCCTCCACACTGAAACTAAATGTGCCTGAATCTTTTCATCAGGTTGCATATCCGTTGATTTAATGGACTTTGTTAAAAACTAATACAATTAGCTTTTAAGGAAGTCATATTGAGAAAAATTATTGAATAAAATTCCTCTAGTTGTGATATTTTCTTTATTTGTTGTGTCTTTTGGAAGTTATTCATTTGCACAAACAGTTGAATTTAATCACATTAACATCATTGATCCGGTAGTAATTTTGGAAACCACTTCTGGAGAAATTGTTATTGGATTTTTTCCAAATGATGCACCAAAACATGTTGAAAATTTCATAAAATTATCCACATCTGGATTTTATGAGGGTGTTCTATTTCATAGAATCATTCCAGGATTTATGATTCAAGGAGGGGATCCAAACACAATTGATGGTGATCCTAGTACATGGGGAACAGGTGGTCCATCTACTTCTGTAGATGCTGAGTTTAACACAATCAAACACAATCGTGGAATTGTATCCATGGCAAGATCAGCTGATCCAAACAGCGGAGGTTCCCAATTTTTCATAGTTCACCAAGATTCTAATTTTCTTGATGAACAATATACTGTATTTGGTAGAATAATTACTGAAGAAAGTTTTGAAACCCTTGATAAGATTGCAGCAGTAGAAACTGGTGACAGAGATAATCCATTAGATCCAGAAAAAGTACGAATCACAAAAGCCACTGTTGTTAGTATTTCAGAAATTCCAAATGTTATTGATTTACAAGAACCTGAACGAACTCAAAACACTCCTCTTACTCCATCATCAGGTAACCAAAAATATCAAAGTACAGAGAATGAAATTAGTCTAAGTGTGCCTGAAGGTTGGCTATTACAAGAACGTGATGATTCTCAACCAAATTCACCAGATGTTGTAGCAGTAGGTCCTAAAACAGGAATTATGAATCCAGTTATTTCTTTAACCGTTCAAGAAACTAATCAAAGAACATTAGATGAACTTATTTCTGAAAAATTAGAAACGATCAAACCAGTTATAGAATCTGGAGAATTAATTGTCAGCTCACAAAAAAAGATGACAATCAATGGTTATGATGCATATGTTACTGAAGCTGAAGGATTGTTTTCTTCTGATGGGGAATTATACAATGTTCAATTCAAAGAAATAATGATTTACGATAAAGAAAAATTTTACACTCTTGCATATAGTAACGGTGTTGATGACTTTGATTCTCAACTTCCAAGATTTGATGACACTGTAGAGTCCTTTTCAATAATAACTCCTGAATCTACTTCAGATGAAATTCCTTCCGAAGTTGGTGGCTGTTTAATCGCTACTGCCACATTTGGCTCTGAACTTGCACCACAGGTTCAGCAACTCAGAGAACTACGAGATAATACTATCTTATCAACAGAGTCTGGAACTGCATTTATGACTGGATTCAATCAAATCTACTATTCATTTTCACCAACTATTGCTAATTTAGAACGTGAACATCCATTATTCAAAGAAGTTGTAAAATTATCAATAACTCCAATGCTCTCATCATTGTCAATTCTAAATTATGTTGACATTAATTCTGAAGAAGAAATGCTATCTTATGGAATTGGAATAATTTTGATGAATGTTGGAATGTATTTTGCTGCACCAGCAATAATTATTTATAAAATTAGAAAATAATTTTTTTACCAAACATCATCTACTTCATCAAGCAGTTTGTATTCTTTCTCAGTTTCACGTTTCATTAGTTTTAATCTTGAAATATCTCTATCAAAGAACAAGTCAATTGCCCAATCTAAAAATACACGAGTTTTTTTATCAAATGTATTTATCTTTGAAAGATAGACGTTTCTCCAAATCACCCATGCCCAGAAACCAGAAATATTCATTCCCAAAAATGTTGCAATACCTGATCTTTTACCAATAATTGCCATCTGGCCCTTTGAATGATATACAAATTTTTCTTTTTTAGAATTTTTAATTAATGATATTAGATTTTTAGCAGCAATCTTTGCTTGAGCTTCGGCTATTTGAGCAGTTGGAGGTAAGGGTCTTTGTGTTTTGGGATCTATATGCAATGCGCAATCACCAATTGCAAACACTCCTGGAAAGTCTGAAACTTCCAAGTAATCATTTACTAGAACTTTTCCCTTCTCTGTCTTGAACATAGATCTCTTAATTGTATTAACTGGAGTAACACCAGCAGTCCAAATCAATGTCTTTGTAACTATTGAATCAACTTGAGATGTATCGATAGAATCTCTTGGATTCTCATCTAAGGATTTTGTTGTTACTTCATTTCCATCAAAACTAGTTACAGCTGTTTTTAATCTAATGTCGATTCCTCTTTCTACCATCTTATCTTTTGCAAAGTCGGCTAATTTTTGATTAAATCCTGGCAAAATCATTCCCAACGCTTCTAGTACAACCACTTTTAGATCTTCTATCTGGATTGTTGGGTAATGTTTTCTTGCATCCAGAAGAAGATCCATTAATTCTCCAGCAGTTTCAATCCCTGCAAAACCCCCTCCAACTACTACAAAATTCAGAAAGCTTTTTCTAAGAATCGGGTTGGTTTCATTTTCTGCTTGCTCAAGCATGTCGATAACTCTATTTCTTAACATTACAGCATCATTGAGTGTCTTCATTGTGTAGGCATTTTTTTCTACGTCTGCCATTCCGAAAAAATTTGTTTCACTGCCAAGTGCAACAACCAAAAAATCATAATGGATTGAAATACTTCTTTTATCTCCTGTTCCCCATAATGTTACAAGTTTTCCATAGGGATCAATATTTTTGATTCTTCCTTCATAGAACTTTGTCTTTTTACAAATAGTCCTAATTGGTAAAACAATATGTCTAGTTTCAATCATGCCAGATGCTACTTGCGGCAACATTGGTGTAAATAATAAAAAATTATCCTCACTAACCATAACCAGTTCAATTTCAGGATCCTTACCAAACTCTGACTCTAACTGTTTTGCACACTCTACTCCAGCAAAACCTCCTCCTAGAATCAGAATTTTTTTCTTATTTCTTGCCAATTGTGTTCTTCCCACAAATTGGGTGAATATATGCTATCAGAATTTTTTCACTAATTCCTTAGGTTCTCATTATGTCTGAATGTAGAATATCATAGGCTCTAGATGAATCCCTTTCATTTAGAATAATTGTAATGCTTTCATGACTGAAAAATGCATTTACCAGTTCTATCCCATTTGCATGCAAAACTTCAGCAACATAGGATACTACATCAGATTGATTTTGAGAGTTTGGAATTGAAATTCTAATTTTTGCAAGACCCGTACTAAACATATCTTCATTTGACGAAAATTTATTGAAAATCTGTCTAATATCATCCATATCTTCAGCAAGAAATCTAAACGAATCAGACAATCTAAAAAATTCATAATTGTTAGTTACCTTGGAGAATTTATCTAAAATTACCATGGGATCCATTTCGTTGGAATCCTTTACTGAAAACTTGACATCCATTATTCCATCAGTCAAAGCCAATCTTGCATTTTTCAAAACTGATTCTTCTTTAACCTCGTCTTTAATCTCAAACGAATCAGAATATCTCTTAATTGCAACCACTACAGTGTTTAGATTTACCGGATTTCCAAGAATTTTTTCAATCTCTGGTTGAATCTTAACGGCAAGGGCTGTATAGTTTATCAAATCCATTTTCATACAGTCATAAACCGAACGATTTCTGGTAATTATTTCCCTTACAACTTCAGGAATTGATACGCTTGAATTCCTCATAAAAATTATTATATTTTGTCAGTTATAATAGGATTATGTAAATATTCGAAGAAATATCAATAAACTTTATATAATGTAATAGGTATTACATACTATAGGTGAATATGACAATGTTCTTTGATAGCGAATTTGATAGAATCTTCAAGCGAATGTCAAACTCTTTTTTCAACATAGATGACATTTTTGAGGAATTCAAAGGAAATGGTTCTGAAACTGGCCCATACTACTATGGATATACAATGACCGTTGGTCCTGATGGAAAACCAGTTGTAAAGGAATATGGAAATGTCAAACCAGGCATCCTACCAACTTCTGAAACACGAGAACCATTAGTAGACACAATTGTTGATGAAAAGGAAAAAGTACTAAAACTCATAGCTGAGATGCCAGGAGTTGAAAAGTCTGATGTCAAAATTGTTGTTGAAAACAAAACTGTTGATCTTTCAGCAGAGCATGGTGATAAAAAATATCATGCAAAAGTTCCTGTCCAACATAAAGTTGATGAGGACTCTGTAAAGGCTTCTTACAAAAATGGGGTTTTGCAGATCATCTTCAAATTAGTTGAAGAGGAAAAACCAAAAGGCAAAACGGTGGAGGTTGAATAAACCCCTCGTTAATTTTTGAGGTGATAATATGACTGAAATTATTTTAAGAATTGAAGAAAGTCCACAACAACATGTGGGAAGAGGTAGAGCTATAGTTGATCCTAAAATTATTGAGGAACAAAAATGGAATACAGGACAAATACTAGAACTAACTTATAATAAAAAATCTCATGTAAAACTTTGGCCAGGTACCCCTGAAGAATATGGTTCTGGTATTATCAAAATAGATGGAATGACAAGACAAAATATTGGAGCTGGAATTGGTGACAAAATTTCATTAAAATCAGTAGAAGCTGTAAATGCAGAACAAATTGTTTTATCTCCAACTGAAAAGATTGCAGCAGAAGGATTACAAGAATACATGACATACAACTATCTTAATCATGTATTTACTACTGGAGATTCTGTGTCTCTAAACACTCAGATGGGAGGAAGGGTTCAGTTTATTGTTACAAGTACAAAACCATCAAAACCAGTTTTAGTTACAGAAAATACAATTTTCAAACTTGGAACACTTACCAAAGCAGTAGATACATCTGTTCCAAGAATTACATATGACGAACTTGGAGGTCTAAAAAACGAAGTTCAAAAGATTCGTGAAATGGTTGAATTACCAATGAGACATCCTGAATTATTTGATAAAATAGGCGTGGAAGCACCAAAAGGAGTGCTATTGTATGGCCCACCTGGAACTGGTAAAACATTACTTGCAAAAGCAGTAGCTGGAGAAACAAATGCCCACTTTATCTCCCTTAGTGGTCCTGAAATAATGGGCAAGCATTATGGAGAGAGTGAAGAAAGAATTAGAGAAATTTTTAATCAAGCTGAAGAAAATGCCCCAAGCATAATTTTCATAGATGAAATTGATTCTATTGCCCCAAAAAGAGATGAGGTATCTGGTGAACTAGAGAAAAGAATTGTTTCACAATTACTAACTCTAATGGATGGAATGAAGTCTAGAGGTAAAGTTGTAGTAATTGCAGCAACAAATAGACCAGACTCAATTGATCCTGCACTAAGGAGACCAGGTAGACTAGATAGAGAAATTGAAATTGGAATTCCTGATGATGAAGGAAGATTTGACATACTCTCAATTCATACTCGTGGTATGCCAATTGATGAAAAAGTAGATCTAAAACAAATCTCAAAAACTACACATGGATTTGTTGGTGCCGATTTAGAAGTATTGTCCAAAGAAGCTGCAATGAGATCACTTCGAAGAATTCTACCTGAAATTGATCTTGATGAAGAAAAAGTCTCATCAGAAATTCTTCAGAAAATAAAAATTACCAGTGAAGATTTTAGAGATGCACTAAAAGAAGTTGGGCCAAGTGCGCTTAGAGAAGTTCAAGTACAAATTCCAAATGTAAGTTGGGATGATGTAGGTGGCTTGGATGAATTAAAAGCAGAACTAAAAGAAGCTGTTGAATGGCCAATAAAATACAAAGATGCTTATGATTATGTAGATGTAGAAACTCCCAAAGGAATTCTACTTCATGGTCCTCCTGGTACTGGAAAGACATTGATAGCAAAGGCCCTTGCAAAAATGACCGAGTCAAATTTCATTAGCATTAAAGGCCCTGAATTACTTTCTAAATGGGTTGGAGAATCTGAAAAAGGAGTCAGAGAAATCTTTAGGAAAGCACGTCAAGCAGCACCATGTATTATTTTCTTAGATGAGGTTGATGCACTTGTTCCAAGAAGAGGCAGCGGTGGTTCTGAATCTCACGTTACAGAAAATGTTGTTTCGCAAATATTAACAGAGATTGATGGACTAGAAGAACTTCACAATGTATTGATAATTGGTGCTACAAATAGATTGGATATTGTAGATGAGGCTCTCCTTAGACCAGGAAGATTCGATAGAATAATCAAAGTTCCAAATCCAGATGAAAAAGGAAGACAGCATATCTTTGAAATTCATACAAAGACTAAGCCACTAGGAAGTGATGTAAAAATTTCAGAAATTGTAAAATTAACTGATGATTTCAGTGGTGCAGAAATTGCAGCAGTCACAAACCGAGCTGCAATAGCGGCTTTGAAAAGATACGTTGGAGGCAAATCAAAGAACTTTAAGGAGATCAAGATTAGCCAACAGGATCTAATTGATGCTGTGGATAAGGTAAAACCTAGAAAGAAAGAGGCACCAATCCCTAATCCATAAAATAGTCTAAATACTAAGGAAAATGACGTACAATAATGAAACTCTATCTTGACTTTGAACCCTGTAAAGAATGCAATACAATGATGACCGAGTTGAGCAGTCCTGAAATGTTATTTGCTGATGATAAAACTAGAGCAGATGAATCTGCAAAGTTTCTCAGACATCTAACATACAATCACAACGAAGTTGTTCAAGCAGTAATGGAAGATCTTCCAAAACAAAAAAGAGATCAAGAGCCTGATTTCTACAAATAATCTCCTTTTTCATTACTAAAAATAATCATATTCATATACAAAAATCACATAAGATTTCTGTGAAATATTAACATGAAATCTAGTCTGATTTTTACCATAATTGTCCTATGTGCATCTATAGGTTCTTTTCAAATTACATTAGCTTTTGAAACAGAGCAAGAACCAGAACCACCACAAATTCCCCAACCTAGTCCTGCACCAGAACCAATCAAAATGCCTAGCCCAGAACCTGCACCAGATCCCTTTCCGGGAGAATCTGATTCAGAAAAAATTAAACGGTTAACTGAAGAAAATAAAAAGCTAGAAGAAAAAAACACTAACTTACAAAGCCAAATATCATCATTAAAAAATGAAAAATCAAAATTACAAGCAGAAATTACAGAGCTAAACAATTCTATTCAAAGTCTCAAAGAAATTACTCTAGAACAAATTCGTGTTATCATGGAATTAGCAAATCAACTAAAAGATGTTTTAATTGAAAAAATATTTTCTCCTACAATAAAATTGTAGGATATTTTTGGAATAATTTACTCATCAAGCTTTAATGTTTTCTTAATCAAGACGGCTCTATTTCTGATTGTAACATCACTTACTCCAGATTCTAAAGAAAATTTCTTTTGACTGATTTTTTCACCGTTTAGTATACATGCAATGTATAGCGATGCTGCAGCTTGTGCTACAGGGTGTTTTCCAGCCGTAATCTGTTCATTTTCACATCTAGATAATATCTTAAATGCATCTCGTTTGGTTGTTTCTTTTAGATTCATGTTGTTTGCAATTTTTGAGATAAATGATGTTGTATCGTATTGATTTAGATTCAATTCAAGCTTTTTGATTATGGTTCTCAAATCTCGGGAAAGTATTCGTCTCTCAACATTTCCAGCCTCTGCAATATCGTCTAATGTTCTTGGAATGTTATTCTCTCTACATGCTGCATATAATGAGGCTGAAATCAATGAAGCCATTGTTCTTCCTCTGGTTAGCTTTGCACTAACCACTTTTCTGTAAATATAGGCAGCATTTTCTACAACATTATCTGATAATCCTAACCTGGTCTTCATGCCATGAAGCAAAGTGAATGCCTTGCTTAAGCTAGCAGTCTTTCTTGATTTGCTTCTTTGATCCCAGGTTCGTAGACGATTAAACTCGTATTTTGTTTTGCTAGATAACGCCTTTCCCGTTGAATCCTTATTGGTTCCAATCACAGTTGACAGTCCCCTATCATTCATTGTCAGTGATGAAGCAGGTCCTGTTCTGGATTGTTTCATAAAGTCTTCTGAAGTGAAACCGTTGTTTTCGTATGATGCGTCGGCCATATTTTGCAATAGGATAAGACCGCAACCCCCACAAACAATTTCTCCTCTTTCAGAATCTGTTATTGCGGGATAGGTTTTGCAAGTATCAAGCTGACACTTTACATCATAATCATTTGAAAAATTCTCTATCACTACTGTATACTTTAGGTGATTATAAAATAAAAACAAGTCTATTCAGGTAATTTAAGAATCAAAACTAAACTTTAGATACTAAAAATTCCTCAAATTTTTAACAAAACAAAATTCTTGTTTTCAATATACCATACATTGTAATAAATGTTAAAAATTAAAACAAATTTTTTAAGAATAATTCTATTTCTTAATTGATTCTAAAGAATGTCCGCGGTTTGTAATCATTTGAGTTACTGCTTCTATAGTATAATCAATACCGTGTTCCTCTTCAAAATGATTCCTTAATTTTTCAATCAGACCTATGGTTTTTTCTTCATCTAGAATGTATTCACATTCAAAACCATAGTCTTCACATCTCAATTTCAATGTCATTCAGTCTGCAAAAAATATCAAACCTATAAAAATCATGGACTTGCATTTCTAAAATTGAACAAATTAGGCACAAACTACATCCAAATTGTCCCAAATAGCACTAATAATGTCAGTTTATTCTAATCAATAGATGAAGGGTCTAGAATTTGTTTTCTTAGCAGCAGGTTCTGTACTAGGAGCATTTCTAAGATACAAGGTAACAGAGTCTCCATTACTTTTCAATACATTACCAGTCAATGTTTTGATAGTCAATGTACTTGGAGCTTTTATTCTTGGAGCTTTTGTTGTACTGTCTCAGCATTGGCATCTTGATGGAAGATATTCCCTATTTGCTGCTGTAGGATTTTGTGGCTCACTTACTACCATGTCTGCATTTGCTCTAGATTCAACTAATCTTCTTGAGAATAATCAATATGGAACACTTGCTGTAAATATTCTTGCAAACGTTGGCTTGTCAATTGCAGCACTCATTGGAGGAAAGTCATTAATGAGTGCAATAATTAACAATTAATTAGAAATGGTGTACTCATATCAAGTCGTAAAATTTCAAACAATCTCTTTTGTCCAGGGCACTCATTGGTCTCAGTCAGTTGGAGACAAAGGAATTCTATACAAATCTCTCAAAGATCCTTTTTCAAAACTTATTGTTCAATCTTCAAACGGTTCAAAAAAATTATACCACGTTCCAAAAGATAGAACAGTTGTAGTATCAAATGATACAATACATTTTCTAGGGGAAATAGCTTAATTATTTAAAAAATTGATCAACTTGATCTCTGTACTTTAATGTGATTTTTCCAAACTCTGTAAAATCATCTGCTGTAGGATATTTCATTTTCAAAGCAAATTGATTCAAAAATATCGATAATGCACTTCCAATAATTAGATTGTAAACCCCGTCTGCAACGTTGTTTGAGTATGGAAATGCGACTCTGATAAATGGCAAATATGTTTCAGTTTGAGATAGCATCAATTTGATATGTTTTTCAACAATTTCTTCTATATCTTCTGGAATTGCCATAATCTTACTAGTTTTGATTTCTTATAAATAGAACTTTAATTTTTAGGCATGATTATTTATTTTAGAATTTGATCCATGTACTTTTCTTTTCCCTTTCTACTTCTAGGAAGACATCTTAGTTGTCTGTTACAGCATGGACAAATAATCCCATCATATTCTACAAACAATTCACAATGATTACATCGTTTTTGTCCAGCAGCATATCTGCCAATTTCTGCTGGTTTTAGCGCTTTGTATTTTTTACATTTACCTATACAATATGTCATGAAATAGTGTAAAACTATCTAAAGATAAAACGTTTGATTGCACTGCACTCATTTTTCAAAATTATATAAAAATGAAATTGAATTTATATCACTAATTTTACGTTTCATTATTGCTTGAATTAGATAAAAAAGTATTTGGAAAAATCACAACCAAAGAAATTATTGGCGCTGATCCTCCAGCAATTCCTGATACTAGAGATAATTTTGAAAAAGAACTAACTATTCTAGTATCAAAACTAGACTCTCTCCAAAAAGAAAACCTTGAAAAACTTTTAGAAGAACAAAAAGTTGCAGAATCTCATATCAATAGCAGACCTGGAGCTATGGCTTTGGCCCAGAACAAAATTCAACTATTCAATGAATATAACGAAAAATATGTCCAGTCAATTAAGGCAAAATTAGAATCCTAATTCTAAGTTAAATTTAGGATTTTCATGCCTAATTTTCGGAAAAAAGTTGTTGATTCATAAATACCAATATGCATACAACTCCAGAATCATCCATGGTAAGCAAAACTAAAGAACTCTGTCCAAGATGTGCTCAAGGAAAGTTAGTTACTGATAATGAATCAGGCGAAATGTTCTGCTCTAAATGTGGATTTGTAATCACTGAAAAATTACAAGAGGCTGGTCCTGAATGGCGTTCATTCACACAAGATGAAGGTGGTAACAAAGCAAGAGCCGGTGCTCCTACATCACTAACAATGCATGACATGGGCCTTGCAACAATAATTAATCCTGTTAACAAAGACGCTTCTGGAAGACCACTTTCGGCATCTATGAAAAGTACCATTGAAAGACTGAGAACTTGGGACAGCAGAAGCCAGGTTCACGAACCAGTTGATAGAAATTTTAGACAAGCATTTAGTGAATTAAACAGACTAAAGGACAAACTAGCAATTTCAGATTCCGTAATCGAGAAAGCTGCCTATATTTACAGAAAAGCACTTGAAAAAGGACTAGTTAGAGGGCGTTCAATCTCTGCACTTATGGCATCAGCACTATATGCTGCATGTCGTGATACTTCAACACCAAGAAATCTAAAAGATGTAGAGCAAGCAGCAAACATCAAACGAAAAGACATTGCAAGATGTTATCGATTACTAGTTAAAGAATTAGATTTGAAGATGCCAGTAACTGATTCAATTCAATGTGTTGCAAGAATTGCAAGCAGAATTGGAATTGCAGAGAAAACAAAAAGATATGCCAGTAAAGTATTGAAAATGGCACAAGAAAATGAGGTATCAGCAGGAAAAGATCCAATGGGATTGGCAGCTGCCGCACTATACCTATCTTGTGTAAAAAATGGCGAGGATAAAACTCAGCGTGATATCGCAGAGGCTGCAAATGTAACTGAAGTAACTATAAGAAATAGGTACAAAGGTCTCAAAGAATCCCTAGATCTATAATTTCTTTTAGGGTAAATAATTTAGAAATTGCCTAGTTCTGCTTAGTTTTATCATCGTCTAATTTTTCTTCTTTATCTCTGATGAATCCACCTTCAATATTTTCATCCAATGTGATATCAGTTATTTTTTCTACTTCAACCACGTCGTCTGTTGAATCATCATCAGGCTTTACAAATCCACCCTCAACTGATTCTGGTGGAGGAATTTTTTTTGATTTTCCTAAACCAATAGTTGTAATTATTACTGATGATAAAATAATAAAGAAAATCAATTGTGGATATGCATCAGCATTTGGCAATCCCAGAGTAATTGGATATGTTGCAAGTACGGCAGCTGCCAATCCTCTAGGAATCATAGAATTTGTTACCGCTCTATCCAAAAGTGAAAATCTTTTTGTTAATGTAATTTTTCCAACTAGTACTCTTCCATAGTATACAGCAATTGTGATTAAAACTCCAAACAAAAGATACTCTATCTGTCCAAAACTTGCCATCAGTCCGACAAATACAAAGAAAAATGATCTTACCAAAAATGTCAGTTGATTATGTGTAGGATCATCTAGCTCAATCCTTGGAAGTTTGAATTTGAGAATCTTTGCTAGGTGAACTTTATTTCCGATCATCAAACCAAATACTAGAGCAGTAAGTGCTCCGGATTCTCCAAAGGAATTTGCCAAGAAAAATAAGACAAACAAAACTCCCAAAGTAAGCATATAGGCATGTTGTGCATTTCCAAGTTTTGTAGAAACATACATCCAAGGAATTCCTACTCCAAATCCAAGAACCAGACCAACTACTACTGCTCTTCCAATTGTTTCCTGCAAAGTTTGAAGATCAAAATGACCTGCTAATACGGCTTCAAATAATATGAATGCAATAATTGTGGCTAAAATATCTGTTAATGCAGATTCAAAACTCAGCATTGATTTAGTTTCTTCTGAAATTTTGACATTTCTAACTAAACCAAATACAATTGCTGAACTGCTTCCACCTACAATGGAACCTAAAAGAATACTCTCTAACCACAACCAACCTAATGCATAATGTGCTGCAAGAGTGATCATTACAACTGATAAAATAAATCCTAAAACCGCAAGTGTTACTGAAAAATGTGCAGTTTTGATTACATGTTTGATATCAAGATTCAGTCCACCATCAAACATGATAATAATTAATGCAAGAGCCGCAAAATATGGCACAACTTGAATTACTGCTTCTGGTTGAATTAATCCAAAGACTGGTCCTATAATTACACCCAAAATCATTAGAAAAGCTACATCTGGAATTCCAGTTTTTTTAAAGAAAGCCTCACCTGCGACTCCTAGAAAAATTACTACTCCTGCAGCAAGTAAAATTACATGAGCTTCTGCAATTGGTCCATTACTACTTGATAATCCAACTATTGAATTTTGTATTTCTAAAATTTTATCAAATATTATATTTGTGTCAAAATTGGGTAATGGAACTATCTCACCAATTTGTCCATTAAACAAATTCAATATTGATAAAATTATCAAATCCATATATGATGAATCTAAAATCATCTGGATAAAAGTTAAACTCGATTAATTTGCTATTCTAGACTCTTTACTGATTTTTAAATAACATATCATTGACTAGGTATCATGAGTGCAACCAATCAACTGCGTGAAGATCATGAACAAGTTCGCCGTTTAGAAAAAATTGTGGCAAAATGTGCAGATGAACTATACAAAGGAACAAAAATACCTTTTTCAGATCTTACAAAAATTACTATAGTCATTTCAGAATTCGTTGATTCAATTCATCACTCAAGAGAAGAAGACTCGTATTTTCCATGTGTGGCAAGCTATGATACTTTGAAAGAAGAAATTAGAAAATTTATGATTGAACATGAATTTGGAAGAAATATAGCTAGACAAATAATGCATCATCTATCTAGATGGAAAAATGGAGAAGATGCTCAAGAACCAGTATCAAGATATCTGAGAACATATGCTATTTTTTTAAATGATCATTTAAACAAAGAAAATAAATTTTTTGATGATGCAGAAGCTAATGTCTTAACCAAAGAGGAGGAAATAGAAATGTATGAACAATACAAATCAGTTTTTGCAATAGTAAAAAAAGTAGAAGAACTAATTGCTGATATTGATTATTTGGAAAATCAACCTTGGGCAAAAAACTAACGTAAGCTCTTTATTGGTTATTTAGATATTTTATTTATGAAACCTTTCATTCTTTGGATGACTGGTCTTCCTTGTTCAGGAAAGACCACAATCGTAAAAGATTTGCAAAAAGATATTCCAAATTTGGCAATGCTTGATGGTGATGAATTAAGAGAATGGTTCTCACCAAAAGACTTTTCAAAAGCAGGACGTGACGAGCACAACAAAAAAGTTGCTCATTTAGCGAAGCTTTTGCTAAAGCATGGTGTTCCAAGTGCAGTATCTCTAGTATCTCCATATATTGAGAATAGAGAAAATGCTAGAGAAATAATCAATGCTGGTGATCAATTTGCAGAATGTTATGTAAAATGTTCGCTAGAAAAGTGTGAAGAGCGAGATGTTAAAGGAATGTATGCCAAGGCTAGAAAAGGAGAAATCAAAGGTTTTACAGGAATTGACGATCCCTACGAATCTCCAGAAAAAGCAGATCTTGTGATTGATACAGAACATGAACCACTCTTAGAAAGTGCAAACAAAGTAAAAGAATTTCTTAAAAGTAGAAATCTTTTATAATTTTTTAAAACCATCAATTATTTTATTATGAATTAAACCATTTGTTACCACAATTCCATGTAGATGATGAACCTCTTTGTTGTTGTAAGTAAGATCATTTCCTAAAATATCTGTCATTTTTCCACCAGCCTCAAAAATTATGCAATAGGAAGCTGCTGAATCCCACTCTTTCATTTTATCAGTTGTAGTAATATACGCATCAGCTTCTCCCGAACTGATCTTTCCTACTTTTAGAGAACTACCAATACTTGTAAAATCTTTAATTCCTAATTTTCTGATAAATAATTTTTCTTTATCAGATAAATGATGTCTAGAACCTACTGCTTTGCATTTTGTAAGGTCTGATACTTTAGATACCGAAATTTTTTTCCATTCCCCATTTGAAAATCTAAATGCACCGCTTCCTTTTTGTGCTACAAACAAAGTTTTTTCCGTAGGCCAATTAATTACTCCAAGTATTGGTTTTTTATTTTTTATTAATGCAATCATCACAGTAAATTCTCCTG
>JABDOO010000007.1 GCA_013043295.1 Candidatus Nitrosopumilus sp. | reverse complement strand
GAGATGAGTCTATCAGTTGGGGATAAGGTATTTCTGGAAATGACTAAAGCAGAAAGTCTGGGCGTCTAAATTTACCAGATTGTGTTAAAATATTTCCAACCATAAAATGCAGCAATTGTTCCAATTACAAATAACATTGGTTTCCATGCAAAAACTGGAATGCTCGGTGTTGCAAGTTTGACTTTATAATTATCTACAATGGCATTAACATTCTTTTTAATTTTATCATGCCAAAAACTATACTCTACCTGATATTTTTTTAGAATTGCCTCTACTTCGTAAACCACTGGAGTTCTCTGTGAGAATAAATGTTGAAGATAATCTCTTGAGACTTCGACTTCTGCATGAATACCAATTAATCCTTTTTTTAGATCAACCATTCTAATGTGCATCTCCCATGGTTTTTTTAATTTTAAATTAAGACCGCTTCCAATTTGTCCTGGTTGCTTGTGTTCAAGTTTTACTTTGGTGAATCCCTCTTCAGTAAAGATTTTCATTAATTCTTCAAAACTTTTCTTTACTACGATATGAAGTTGCTCTACCCCATGTTTATTGTCAACATCAATTTTGTGTTTTAGTCCATCAAAAAATGAAACTGTCTTTGGATATGTGGTAAGATACTCCATTATTTTTTCACCAAAATACCTCTATTTAAAGCAGAACCAAAAAATCCCTAGTGTTCAGGTGGATTTGATAATCCTCTAACATAGACACACTGATCTGGTGAT
Source organism: Candidatus Nitrosopumilus sp. (assembly GCA_013043295.1). GTDB lineage: Archaea > Thermoproteota > Nitrososphaeria > Nitrososphaerales > Nitrosopumilaceae > Nitrosopumilus. The sequence continues at coordinate 16,866 of JABDOO010000007.1, read as the reverse complement.
ATTGCCATTTCTGAAGGACTAATCTTTCTATCTGTAAGTTTAGCTTCTGAGTTTCTTACTATTGCAATTGGTTTTGATTCACCACCTTCACCCATTTTGTAATTGGCAATTGTTGCAATGTTATCTACCACTGCTTGAAAAGTAACTTTTAGTGGATTACCATCAAGATCTTTTTTTGCCCTCATATCTAAAACTGGTTCAATTCCTGCACACGCCACTGCAACTCCGGAAGTTCCAATTCTTGCAGGCATTAATCTACTATCTACAAGAATTATCCCTACATGAATGAAAAATTTCAAGAAAATTTTCCTTCTGATTTCTTCTGCTGTCTGATATGGATTAGTAGGGTATAGGATTGCTCTACCTTTTCTTGCATTTGATTTGTCAATTCCTGCATTTGGGGCTAGAATGTTATCTGATGATGTAATTACAAATCCACCAATTCCACCAAAAATTTTATCTGATTCTCTAACAATAATTTCTGCAATTTCAGCTTTTAGATTATACATCTTTGAAATCCTCAAACCTTCTTCTGATGATGTAATCTTTTCTAAATCTACAATTCTTCCTTGAGAATTTGAGATGTATTTTGTAGAAATAACTAGCACATCTCCATCTTGTAATTTTTGATTGTTTTTTTCTAATGTATCTAACAATGCCTCAAATACATCAAATTTTTCTTCCTTTCGTTCTGCTAATAGTGGTAAGACGGTTAGTTGCACAATATACTTAACATTCTATTTCTTTTTTATTGTTATGAACCAAGACCAAATTGATGAAATTTTAGATCATATTAATTCAAAATATGATGAAAATGTCCCTAGTATAGTCAAAATGTTAATCCGTAAAAAAATTGGAGCCCTGAAATCTTTTGAAGCAGATTCTATGCCTGAGTCTTTGAGAGAATGTACTGTTGAGGAGTTGCTTGGTATAGCAAAAGATGGATTAAATTCTGGGAAACTAAAAATCTGAAAAGCTTTTAATCAGTAGAACTAGTTTTTTCCATTATGAATATAGTGGAGAAGATTCTCGCACGCGGAGCAGGCAAGTCATCTGTTTCACCTGATGATGTGGTTTTTGCCAAGGTAGACAAGGTTATGATGCATGATGTTTCTGGCCCAGGCGTGATTAAGGTATTTGATAAATTAAAGAAACAAGGAATTTCTGTAGATAAATTATGGGATGCATCAAAAGTTTGGGTAGCTGAAGATCATTTTGTACCCTCTGCAGAAAAAGCATCTGCTGAAAATATTGTAAAACTATCAAACTTTACAAAAAATTATGGAATTGAAAAGCATTTCAAATATGGAATGGGGCAATATGGAATTTGCCACACTATATCTCATGAAGAAGCCATGGTAATGCCCGGCGATGTTTATGTTGGAGGTGATTCCCACACAAATACAACTGGTGCATTAGGTGCATTTGCTTGTGGCTTGGGACATACTGATATTGCTTATGTTTTATTGAATGGTCAAATTTGGTTCAAAGTACCTGAAACTTATTACTTTAAACTAAATGGAAAATTGCCTGATCATGTAATGGCCAAAGATCTAATTCTAAAAATTATTGGAGAAATTGGAAATGATGGTGGGGCATATAGAACAATGCAGTTTGGAGGAAGCGGAATTGATGAAATGTCTGTTGAAAGCAGATTGACTTTGTGTAACATGACTACCGAAGCTGGTGCAAAGAACGGTATAGTTGAACCTGATCAAAAAGTTGTAGATTATCTAACTCAAAGAGGTGCAACTAATTTTAATTTGGTTAAAGGTGATGAAGACGCAGAGTATTCCAAAGTCTTTGAATTTGAAAGTTCTGAAATGGAACCAACAATTGCAAAACCATTTTCACCAGACAACACCTGTATTGTAAGAGAAGCTCCATCTGTTGAGTTGGATAAATCTTACATCGGCTCTTGTACTGGAGCAAAATACGAAGATTTGGAAGCTGCAGCAAAAATTCTCAAAGGAAGAAAAGTAAAGATTAGAACTGAAGTATTGCCAGCTGCAATTTCAATTTATCAAAGAGCCATGGAAAATGGTTTGTTGAAAATATTCTTAGATGCTGGAGTAACTGTAGGGCCACCAACTTGTGGAGCCTGCTGTGGAGCACATATGGGAGTTTTAGCAAAAGATGAAATCTGTATCAGTACTACCAATAGAAATTTCCCTGGTAGAATGGGACATGTTGAATCCCAAACCTATCTATCTTCACCTCTAGTTGCCGCAGCCTCTGCAGTAACAGGCAAAATCACTGATCCGAGGGATTTGGAATGAAAGGTAACGTCATAAAATATGATAGAGACAATATTGACACGGATGTAATAATTCCAGGTCAATATCTCAAAGTACATGATTATGCAGAACTCGCTACACATGCTATGGAGGGACTAGATCCTGACTTTCATTCTAAAGTAAAAGAAGGTGATTTTATTTTATCAGGAAAAAATTTTGGTTCTGGTTCATCTCGTGAGCATGCCCCTATAGCATTATCTCATTCTGGAATTAAAGCTGTTCTTGCATTATCCTTTGCAAGAATATTCTATCGAAACTCAGTAGATGGAGCATTTTTGTTGCCTATTGAAATTGGTCAGGATGCATATGATGGAATTTCAGATGGTGATGAATTAGACATAGATATTTCAACAAATGAGATACAAAACATCACAAAAAATCAAACATACAAAATGAAACCATTCTCAGAAATTATCGGTAAAATAATTGCTGCTGGTGGACTCTTCAAGTATAAACCAGATCAGGATTAAAATGGGAAAAACTCTTTTTGAAAAAATTTGGGACTCACATATTGTTGTTGAAAAACAAAACAGTCCATCACTAATCTATATTGACAGACATCTAGTTCACGAAGTAACATCTCCACAAGCATTTGATGGATTGCGTATGAACAATAGAAAGGTTCGAAGACCAGATCTAACCATTGCTACAATGGATCATAATGTTCCAACAACAGATCGTTCCCTTCCAATTCTAGATCAAACATCGTCAGTACAAATTCAGACACTGGAAAAAAATTGTAAAGATTTTGGAATTAAATTATTTGGAATAAACAGTCCAAATCAGGGAATCGTACATGTGATAGGTCCTCAATTGGGAATCACTCTACCTGGCAGTACCATTGTTTGCGGTGACAGTCATACCTCTACTCATGGTGCTTTTGGAGCACTTGCATTAGGAATTGGAACAAGTGATGTTGAACATGTCTTAGCATCCCAAACGATGTGGCTTGAAAAACCAAAACCATTTGAAATTAGAGTAGAAGGAAAACGAAAAAATCCTCATGCCGTTACTGCTAAAGACATTGTACTATCAATTATCAAAAATATAGGCACAGGAGGAGGTACAGGAACAATAATTGAGTATCGTGGGGAGGGAATTTCTGATCTTTCTATGGAGCAAAGAATGACTATTTGCAATATGTCAATTGAGGCAGGAGCCAGAGCAGGTTTGATTGCACCTGATGAGAAGACATTTGATTATCTAAGAGATAGAGAGTATACTCCAAAAAATTATGAATCACTAGTTGACTCTTGGAAAGAAAATCTAAAATCTGATAGTGATGCAACTTTTGAAAAACAATTCACTTTACACATTGATGATATTGCCCCTCAAGTAAGCTGGGGAACTAATCCTGGAATGACATGCGATGTAACTGAATCGATACCTACTCCTGATGAATTCTCCAAGGGCGATGTTAATCAAAAGAAGGGAGCTGAAAAGGCACTTGACTATATGGATTTAGAATCTGGAACAGCAATCGAAGATATTAAAATAGATAGAGTGTTTATTGGTTCATGTACTAATGCAAGATTAGAAGATTTAATCGAAGCATCTAAAGTAATCAAAGGTCAAAAAATTTCCCCACACGTTAAAGCAATGGTTGTACCAGGTTCTCAAATGGTAAAAAAACAAGCTGAAGAGATGGGATTGGATAAAATTTTCATTAACGCAAATTTTGAATGGAGAGAAGCAGGATGTAGCATGTGTCTTGGAATGAATCCTGATATTTTATCTCCTGGGGAGCGGTGTGCAAGTACATCCAATAGAAACTTTGAAGGCAGACAAGGAACTGGCGGACGAACTCATCTTGTTAGTCCTGTAATGGCTGCTGCTGCTGCAATTAATGGTCATTTTGTAGATGTAAGAAAAATGGATTTGAGTTGATATGGAATCTTTTAAAAAAATTTCTAGCATTGTAACTCCTCTTGATAAAGTAAATGTAGATACTGATCAAATTGTCCCAAAACAATTTTTAAAATTGGTTCAAAAATCTGGATTTGGAAAATTCTTGTTTTTTAACTGGAGATATGATGAACATGAGAATAAAAAGTCTGACTTTGTCCTAAATAATCCAAAGTTTGAGAATTCACAAATTCTTGTGGCTGGAGACAACTTTGGATGCGGTTCTAGCCGTGAACATGCAGTCTGGGCTCTACTTGACTATGGTTTTTCAGTAATAATTGCCCCTTCATTTGCAGATATCTTTCTTAGTAATTGCTTCAAGAATGGAATTTTACCAATCACACTGGACCAAAAAATAGTAGAAAAACTACAACAAGAAACAGGTACAGTTGAGGTAGACCTAGAAAATCAAACTATCAAAACATCTGCAGAAGAAATTCATTTTGATATTGATTCATACAAGAAAAAAATTCTTTTAGAAGGATTAGATGATATTGCTCAAACTTTTCAATATGAGAAAGAAATTTCTGAATATGAAAAAGAATCTAAAATCCCATCTGTTTTATAATCTTCATCACTGCTTTTTCATTTCTTTCTAGAACCATTGGTGATTCAGCATCTATCCATTCATTATTTCCAATATCAAAAGCACTAATTTTCCCCTCTTTGGATAATTTCTGTAAAATATCATATGACAAATTAATCTCCTTTTGTTTTTGCTTTTTCTTTATTTGTTTAATGATGTCTTTACCTAGCATGTAAATTCCTAGACATTCAGATAATTGCAATTTCATCACTGGCTTTTCTTTAAACTCTGTAATGATTCCGTTTTTTACTGTTGCAAATCCTGTCTCTTCTTTTCTTTTTGTTCTAGTTGCTATGCATGCAGAACTCTTTTTTGCCCTGAATGTTTCTCTCATTTTTTTAAGATCTATCGCACACAAGTTATCTACAAACCATAACACAAATTCAGATTCGGTTTTTAGCTTACCTGCTAGATGCAGTAGGTCTCCACCGGTTCCGCTTTGTGAATCCTGAACAAATGTGAGATTTTTTTGAGTACCAAAATAATTTTTAATTTGTCCTCCCAATCCATTAAAATCTGAAACAATGATGACTTCATCTACAAAGCTAAAAGATTTTAGATATTTTACAACATAATCAATCAATGGCTTTCCTTTGATTGGTGTCATTGCTTTAGGAAAATAATCTGTATATGGCTTGCCTCTAGTTCCCTTGCCGCCTGCAAGAATTACAGCCTTCACAGCCTAACGGTATGATTTCTGCTTTCTTCTTCTTGCACCAGGTCCGCCAAATTTCTTTGGTTCCTTTCTTCTGGCATCTCCACTGACTAGGTACTTGTCAAAATCAGTGATTCTTTTTCTGAGATCTTCTCTAGTAGATTTTGGGAAAGGGTGATCTTTTGGTTCTTTCTTAGATTTTGTCCATCCTGTTAGGGCTCTTGAAATCCCAGTTGCTGTTGCACTGGCTTGACCCATAAAACCTCCACCTCTTACTCTTACAGAGATGTCGATTTTGTCTCTTAAATCTCCTGTAATTTCTAATGGTGCCAAAATGACTTCACGAGCAGTTTCTTGTGGAATCATTTCTACTGGTACATTGTTAATTCTAATTTTTCCTTTTCCTTTGGTAATGTAAACATGTGCACTAGCTGTCTTTCTTGTTGCAAAATAGATTTCAGTTTTTGGAGTTGTCATTCAGTCCACCCTACAACCCTACATAATTCTCCTAGTGCAGTATAGTTTGATGCTGCTTTTCGGATTTTTGCTTTTTCAAATTGAATTTTTTCAAGAGATTTAATTTCTTTAGGAGATCCAATGTATGTTCTTAGTCTTTGATGGGCTTCTTTACCTGATGGCTTTCTATCAAATGGAAGCATTTGTCGAATCATCTTTGCCATCAAAGTATCTGGTCTTCTGTAGTGTACTGGACCGTGTTTGTAGTTGATAATACTGTTAATCTCTAAAAATTCTCTATATTCTTTAATCTGATTACTTCTTGTTCCACTCATCATAATTTTTTCACAATTTACAACTGAAACTCTGTTTCCTTTGATAAGTAATTTTGCCACATTAGATGCCAATCTTCCTGCAATGTGATCAGTTGCATCTACTACTATTGGTCTATCTGTTCTAACAACAGTTTCCTGTTTTGCCATTCGACTGCTTTTGTTGATTCTTCCATTAGCCAAGAAGAACTACTCCTTTTCCGGTTGGGTTTTGCTCAATCAAGTCTGAATGACTGATTAATTTGCCGCCTTTTTCTATAATTTTGTTAGCTGCAGAATTTGAAATTGAAAATGCAAATAATGTGATTTTGTGAGAAATATTGCCTGTTCCAAGAACTTTGCCTGGGAAAACTACAACATCATTTTCTTTGGTTAACTGTTCAATTCGATTCAAATTAAGATCTCTTCGTGCTATTGATGGCTTTAATGCATATTCTGCTAATTTTGCCCAAATTGGAGCATCATTTTTGGCAGATGCCTTCTTTAGATCTTTGGCCATGTGTATAACGACTTGATTAGTCATGTGAATAATGCGGTTTGAAACCCAAATATAATGTCTATGCTTAGATTAGACTTCAACTTGGTCAATCATCTCTTTAAACTGACCAATTCTATTACTTACTTCATCCACTCCTGAAATGATTATCTGCTCAGGATTTAGTGCACCTGTTGATTCTACTGTTAGTACTTTGACATCTTCTTTATCAGTATCAGTTAACATTGAGATATTTGCAGAATTCCATTTTGAATGCTCTGTTCCACGTCCTAATCTTGCATAGCACTCAATCTTGATTTTTTGTCCCGGAGCTAATTGTACTATTGGAATATTTTCTGAAACCGGTTTGATTGAATCATCTTCTGAAGATAACTCACTGGAAAGAACAGTTCGTGTAACATCTGAATCTCCAGAATCTAATACTAACATTACTTTACAGTTTGAGCATCCTGTTTCACTTTGGCACTCACATTTTGATGGTTCATTAAATCTAGACAAATCAGTGGTTAATGGAATAAGTCCTAATCTATGGGCTAGGCCTTCATCTGGCAAAACTGATGTGTTCTCAATAATGTCTACTGTGTCTATGGCAAATACTGGAACTCCATTTAGACAAACGCGTCTAAGTGCATTTGCATACTGTAATGGGATGCCTTTTAGCTTTAAAGCAATTTTTTGATTATCTTTACTAATTACCTCTAAGGATGACAAATCTTGAAGAAAATCTTCAAAGTCCACATAAAAATCTAGCTGGTTTTACGTATAGATAAATACCAAATTGCCCTAAGTGTTTTAGAAATGGTCGATTACACATTAGTTAGATTTTCCTTTGAAGGGGAAAAATTTGAAATTATGGTAAAGCCTGATCCGGCACTTGATTATAGATTGGGCAAGAAAAAGGACATCTCCTCAATCTTAGTATCTGATGAAATCTATACTGATGCTAGTAAAGGAACAAGGCCAACTGCTGAAAAATTACAACATGCTTTCAAAACTGAAGACCCTATGGAAATTGCCGAAATTATTCTAAAGAAAGGTGATTTGAATCTCACAACTGATCAGAGACGAAAAATGATTGAAGAGAAACGAAAACAGATAGTGACATTTATTGCTAAAACATACGTTGATCCTAAAACTCACCTACCACACCCTCCACTTAGAATTGAGCAGGCTATGAAAGATGGAAGAGTATCAATTGATCCTCACAAAACAGTTGATGAGCAAGTAAAAGACATTGTTGAGAAACTTCGATCCATTATCGCACTAAAATCTGAAAGTCTTCAATTGGAAATTGTAATTCCAGCACAATTTGCATCTCAATCATATGCAGTTTTGAAATCAGTCGGTTCTCTAAAGAAAGAAGAATGGCAAAATAATGGTTCTCTAAAAGCAATACTTGAAATACCCGCTGCAGCAAGGCCAAATGTGATTGATAGATTGGGTTCTATAACCAAAGGCTCTGCCACAGTTGAGGTAGTTCAATAATGGATAATAGACGAAAATACGTTATTCCTGGTGATCTAGTTACAACTGGACCCTTTAGACCTGAACAGAATGTAGTGCTTGAAGGAGATAAGATAATTTCCACCACTATTGGTATTTCTGAAATTTATGATGACTCTGTTAGAGTTATCCCATTAACTGGAAAATATATTCCTAAAATTAATGATCTTGTAATTGGTAAAGTCATTTCTCACACTTCATTATCATGGGAATTAGATATCAATTCATGCTATGTGGGATTTTTACCTGCTCAAGATGTATTTGGACGAGATTTTTCTGCACATGCTGATGAACTCTCATCCAAACTAAAATCTGGTGATCTAGTTGCAGCAAGAATAGCCAATTTTGATAGAACACGAGACCCATTGGTTACAATTTCTGATAGAGATTTAGGAAAGATTGATTCTGGTGACTTGGTAAAAATTTCACCAAGCAAAGTACCACGCCTAATTGGAAAAAGGGGTAGCATGATTCAGATGATTGAAATGGCTACAAACGCAGCAGTTACCATTGGACAAAATGGTTGGGTAGTGGTTTCCTGTGAAACTCCCGAGGGATTATTAAAGGCTAAAAAAGCCATTGAAATGATTAATGAAAAGGCACATGTTGCTAATTTGACTGATCAAGTGAAAGAAATGTTAGAAATAAAGGAAGATGAATCATAATGGGCGGAAGAGACGCAACCATGGTCCTACTGGACGAGAATGGTGTTCGATGTGATGGTCGTAAAGTAGACGAGACACGACGAATAATGATTAAAGCCGGCGGACTAAAAAACGCTGATGGTTCTGCTTACATTGAATTTGGTGATAACAAAATTCTAGTTGGTGTTTTCGGACCAAGAGATGTACATCCAAAACATATGTCAAATACTGATACTGGAATTTTAAGAGTTAGATACCATATGGAGCCTTTCTCTGTTGGTGAAAGAAAAAATCCTGCACCTTCAAGAAGAGAGATTGAAATTTCCAAAGTAATCAAAGAAGCATTAGAACCTGCAGTAATGTTAGAAAAATTCCCAAGAACTGCAGTTGATGTGTTTATTGAAGTATTACAAGCCGATGGTGGAACAAGATGTGCTGCACTATCTGCAGCTTCTGTTGCATTAGCTGATGCAGGAATTCCAATGCGAGATATGGTTGCAGCAGTTGCAGCAGGAAAAGTTGCAGATACTGTAATCCTTGATGTTAACAATGAAGAAGACCAAGCAGGACAAGCAGACATGCCAATTGGTTACATGCCAAATCTAGAGAAAATTACATTATTACAATTAGACGGTGTTCTTACTCCAGAAGAATACAAAAAATGTGTTGACGTTGGAGTAAAGGGTTGTAAAATTGTTTATGACTTGCAAAAGAAAGCACTAAATGACAAATACTTTGGAAACGGCGGAGATTAAAATTGACATCCACTTCTGTTATTGATGAATTAAAAAAATCACAAATCCTTGAACTATTAGAACAAGGAAAACGTATTGATGGACGTGCACTTGATGAATCACGTGAAATTTCTATTGAAACTAATGCAATTCCTAAAGCTAATGGTTCGGCCCGAGTTCGTCTTGGTGAAACCGAAGTAATTTGTGGTGTTAAAATCCAACCTGATAGACCATTCCCAGATACTGGTGACAAGGGTCTTTTCATTTGTACTGCTGAACTTTTACCATTATCTCATCCAACTGTAGAGACTGGACCTCCTCAACCTCCTGTAATTGAATTAGCAAGAGTTGTTGATAGGGGAATCAGAGAAAGTCACATGATTGATGTTTCTCAATTAGTTATTGAAAAAGATAAATCTGTAATTGGAGTATTTGCTGATAATGTAGTTGTCGATTATGATGGAAATCTCTTTGATGCATGCTCTTATGCAGCAACAGCAGCATTACTAACATCTAAAACTCCCAAATGGAATTGGGTTGATGAAAAACCAACACTTGCTGAAGGTGAAGAAACTGATTTACCAATAAGTACAATCCCAGTATCTGTTACCATGGGCAAAATTGGAAATCATATCATTGTTGATCCAAATGGTGACGAATGGGAAAGTATGGATGCTCGTGTTACTATTACTAGTGATTCTGATGGAAATATTTGCGCATTACAAAAAGGTGGCAGTGATGGATTTTCACAAGATGAGATTAATCAATGTGGAGAAATTGCCGTTAGAGTAGGCGCAAAAATAAGAGAAAAATTAAAAGCAGCTCAAACAGGTAGTCAATAAAATGGCTAAAGCAAAAAAATCACTAAAAGGTCTAGGAGCTCGTTATGGTATCAAACTTAGAAAACAATACACAAAAGTCCATCTTCAACTCAAAGAAAAAAGAATCTGCCCTGAATGTGGTTCACAATCTTTTGGTAGAGATGCTGTTGGAATTTGGTCTTGTAAAAAATGCAGCTATAAAGTAGCTGGAACAGCATATGACATTAAACTTTAGTGCAAAAATATCAGTTGATGCAAAAGACAAATCTAAAGCAATTTATGATTCTGTAAATACCGATAATGAATTTTATCCTGAGAATCCTGTCAAAACTAAGATAGAATTTAATGATAAAATTGTGATAAATGTGGAAACTGATCAATTGGCCCATTTGCGTGCAAATCTGAATTCAACTCTTAGGTTGATTCAGGCCAGCTATGATTCAATCGAATCGGTAAAGATATAATGAAACAAATTTTTTGATTAAACATGTCAGCAGGACAAATGCCACCATGGCTTCAAGAGCAAATTATGAAATTGCAGCAATCTCAACAGAACCTTCAATCTGTAATGACTCAAAAACAGCATCTGGAGATTGAAAAAGCTGAAACTGAGAAAGCACTTGATGAACTAAAAAAAGTTGCAGATGGTGATGCAGTTTACAAACAAGCTGGTACCGTTTTAATTAAATCAAAAAAACAAGAACTAGTTGATGAATTAGAAGAGAGAATTGAAATGAGCAAAACACGTGCTACTGTTCTTGAAAAACAAGAAACTCGTCTAAAAGAAACTCTCAAAGAACAAGAGGCAAAAATCACTGAACAGATGAAAGGCGGTTCAAGTGCTCCTCCAAATTCTCCACCTGCTGAAGATAATCCAAGAAAATAATTTCTTTAATCAATTTCATATAAGATATTAACAATTCATTATCTCTAGTTTGTGTGAATCTAGAAGATCTTAGAATTGTTGTAGATGAGCGAGAACGAAAAAGTGGAATCCCTGATTTGCTAAAATCAGTTGGATTGAATCTTGAAATCAAAACTCTTCCAATTGGTGATTATATTGTAGCCCCTGAAACAATTGTAGAGCGAAAAAGTATTCGAGACCTTATGGCTTCGGTTTTTGATGGTAGATTATTTGATCAATGTGCTAGATTAAAAGAGCATTTTGAACATCCTGTAGTTCTGATGGAGGGAAATGTTGATGAGATTGAAGAAATCACTGAGAACCCTTTGATTTTCTATGGTGCCATTTCTACTGTGGTTCTTGATTTTAAAATCCCTGTAATTCCTACTCCAAGCGCTGCACATACTGCAAAATTGTTGGTTTCCATGTGTTCTAGGAAGGATGCTCCAAAAGGACCATATCTAAAAAAGATAAAAAAATCTAATGATTTAGAAAAACAACAACTCTCAGTACTTTGTAGTCTACCTGGAGTGGGGGAAAAATTTGCTATTCGAATGCTGACAAAATTTGGAACTCCGCTGAAAGTTTTTGCAGCTACTACTTCTGAATTGGCTAAAGTTGAAGGATTAGGTGAAGCACGTGCAAAGAAAATAAAAAAAACATTGGATTCTAAAAGCAAGTTTCTAAAAAAATCTAATCAAAAAACATTACATGATTAATAATTTATCATAAAAATTGTTTCTGCATTGTCAATCTTTACTAAAAAATGTCTGATGTACGGAGTATTTAGACTCCTAAATTTGGATACGTTTTATGGCAACAAAAAAACGTGCTATCAGACGAACTGCTAAAAAAACTACAGCAAAAGCCAAAAAAACTGTAAGAAGATCAAAACCAGCAAGTAAGGCAAAGCGTAGAGCAACATTAGTAGCAAACAAAAGAAAAAGAGAACTACTAAAAGCAAACAACAAGATCAAAAGTTTGAAGAAGGCACTAAGAACCGCTGAGAAATCTGCTAATAAGAAAAAAACTGTTTATCAGCAAGCCGTAAAACGAGCATCCCAAACTCAATAATTGAGTTTAATTTTCTTTTTTATTTTTATTATTATACATCTACTGCGCACCTTTCTATCTCCCAAAAAATGGTTTGAGTCCCAGCGTTTTCAATCTTTGAGCAATTTTCTTTTCAGTGGGGTGCCACAAGCAGGACATTCTGTTCCACTAGAGTGATTGGTTCTACATCCAGGGCAATAATGAACCCATCTCCCAACATCTTTGATTCCTCTAGTCATAATTGGAGATATTTTCAATTCTAAATTTTTAGCAACATTTGAAATTGCAAAATCATCAGTAATTATTTCACCATTTGTCTCAATGCACAGTGCAATAACTGACATGTCTTGTTTTGATAATTGTGGATAGTCTCCTGTCTCTTTTGCAGCTTTAATGGCAGTTTTCATTGATTCCTCGCTAGGTTCTCGAATTTTCAATCTATTTGTTTCAAGCAAAGTGCCAAGCGCATCATGATTTTTCTTTATGTGCTTGATTTCATCATAAACTGGCGAAGTAGTGTAACAGTCATCTGATGATCTAAACGGGACTCCTGCATAAAATGCACTTGCATCTAAAATTCTAAAATCCAAGTTTACTCATCTGTCTCAGTCCTCTTTTCTTTAATCTCAAAAAGACTGCGGGTGTCTTGTATTTTTTAATTGTAATTGGTTCTTCATATCCAGCTGCTTTTACAACTTGTGCATCCATTGCAATATTACAATCATGTGAACATGTAATCTCAATTTTTTCATCCGGAACAACTAGTGATGCTAATCTGTAAACAGGTGCAACCGGTGTAATAATCAAGACATTCAAACTTTCATGTAAAATTGGACCTCCCAATGAAAATGAATGCCCTGTTGATCCACTTGGAGTTGCAATAATGACTCCATCCATTTTTTGTTTTACTGTGTCGTCTTGAAATTTAATTTTAATTTCTGCAGTTTTAGTCAAATTTGTTCTGGTGATATAAATTTCATTTAATGCAGGTGGAAATTCTTTTCCTCCGCAAGATGCAACAACTCTAGTTCTTTTATCTAAAAAGAAATTATCTTTCAAAATTTGTTCAATTGCATCATCAATCTCTTCTATTGTAATTTCAGCTAAAATACCTCTATTTCCACCTACGTTAATTGTCAAAATTGGTGTCTCATTTTCTAAATTCCTAAAAACTCTAAGGGTTGTTCCATCTCCCCCAAGTGTAATAACAAGGTCCAGCTTTTCTTTCTTTAAATCTTCCAAAGATTCAATTTGCTTTGCACCTTCAACCTCAATTGGAGAAATTGTAAACACTGTGGATTTTTTTGCTAAAAGCTTTTTTGTGACATTTTTTGCAGCCTGCTCTGAATCCTTAGATCCTACCTTACTTACAACTGCAACTTTTTGTAATTTCAAGCAGTTCTTCTGAATCCTATTTACATAAAAATGATATTTTTACTATACTCTGGAAAAACAAATAAGTATGAAAACAAATCCGTACAAATTATGAGTTACGCACATCCTGAAGTTTTAGTTGATACAGAGTGGGTATCACAAAATCCCCCAAATGAAAATAGAAAATTAGTTGAAGTTGATTATGATCCAGTTAATGGTTATCAAAAAGGCCACATTAATGGTGCTAGTTTAATCTGGTGGAAAAGAGACATCAATGATCCAGTAACTCGAGATATCATTAGTAAAAAAGAATTTGAAGCTTTAATGTCAAAGAATGGAATTACTGCAGACACTGAAGTTATTCTATATGGAGATTTTAACAATTGGTTTGCAGCATTTGTTTTCTGGGTTTTCAAAATCTACGGTCATGAAAATCTTAAGATTATGAATGGAGGTAGAAAAAAATGGGAATTAGAAAATAAGGATTACACAACTGATGAACCTCAACTTACTCCAACAAAATATGTTGCACAACCTCCAGATGAGGGACTACGTGCATATCTCTTTGATGTAAGTAGAGCATTAGGTAAAGAAGATACTGTAATGGTAGATGTAAGATCTCCTGCAGAATTTACAGGTCAAATAACAGCTCCTCCAGAATATCCAATGGAGCATGCACAAAGGGGTGGCCACATTCCGGATGCAAATAATATTCCATGGGCTACTGCAGTTAATGATGCTGATGGCACATTCAAGGCAGTTGAAGAATTAAGACAAAACTATGAACCAAAAGGTGTTACTCCTGATAAGGATGTGATTTGTTATTGTAGAATTGGAGAACGTTCTTCACACAGTTGGTTTGTATTGAAATACCTACTTGGATATCCCAAAGTTCGAAACTATGATGGTTCTTGGACTGAATGGGGTAACATGATAGGAAACCCTGTGGAAAAATAAATTGCTCTTAGACCTTCCTGTTCTAAAGAAAGGTTCCTTCTATTTTATCAAAGATGGCAAGTCTGATATTATTTTAGAAGATAAAACCAAACGTGGTCTTGAAATCAAGGAAACCTCTGTTGATGAAAAGCTCGATGTAATAGCTGACAAAGGCATGATCCATGATATGGATGGAATTGGTCACTGGGTTCCAATTCGTTGGTATTTCTCAAAGGACTCTTTTGATCTGTCCCAAGTAGAGATTCATGCTGAAGCAATGGAAAAAAAGTATACTGAACTAAGAGAACTAACTTGTCCAGACGATGATGACTGATAACCTTTTTAAATAAAATCAAATCATCAAAGTTAGATGTCTTTACTTTTAAAAGATCGAGTATATTCCATGGAGGCCCCAACAGCAAAGCGTGGAGTCTATCCTTTACATGGATACAAACTTGGATTATATCGTTTACCAATTAAACTCGAAGATCCTGTTGAACTAAAATCTGTACATGATGGTCTCAAAAAAGCATTTGAAATGGACATGTACGCTGATAGGATTTACGCAACTTATCGCTGGAAGGAACAAAACATGGCTGATCCTGATGCAAAGGGTTACGAAGAAGTTGATTTGTCAGTTACAGTAGAAATTGTTACTGGCGAAGTTGTAGATATTATTTATCAAATATTCCCAATTGAAAAATTTGGTGATCCAAACTGGGTCAAAGATTATAGAAAAAAGGCAGACCATTTTGCAAAAATGGTAATTGATACTATACTCCGAAATACTATCCTAGCTGACAAAATGATTTCTTATTTTGCTAAAACAGAAAAAATTTCTGAAGTTGCAGCTATTCAAAAATTAGAAGAACTAACACCTTTAGCAAAAATTGTTCTTGGTGCAAAACCAAAACCAGTTGAAGCAGCTGATGATGCTGAAGAAGAAGACGAAGGTGAAATTGAAATTCCAGATGGTGCTAAACCCGGACCAATTGATGTTGAATACAAATCAAAATTAAAACCAACTACTCCGTTTGAAGCACCTGAACACACAATCAAGACTTGGGGTAGAAAAGGTTCCAGCAATGGTATCATGGGTGTTTGGGGAGAATTTGTATCAGTTGATTATGATATCTGTATTGCTGATGGTGGATGTATTGAAGCATGCCCTGTTGGTGTATACGAATGGTTTGACACTCCAGGCAATCCTGCATCTGAGAAAAAACCTCTAATGTCAAAAGAACCTGATTGTATTTTCTGTCTAGCATGTGAAGGCGTTTGTCCTCCACAAGCTATCAAAATCTATGAGCAAAAATAGATTTTATTTTTGCAACTATAAATAGCGACTAGTAAACCAGAATCATTAGGGATGGCAGTTAATCCTTTCACTCAATTCGTATTTGATCTGTTCATTATCTCTGCTATCATAATTACTGCATACACTGTTAATTTCTACTATCTCGCTTTCATTTCTAGAACTCGCAAAGAAAAACATCCAATTGTTGATTGGGGAACACCATCAGTTACCATTCAACTACCACTCTACAATGAAAAATATGTTGCAAAGAGATTGGTAGATGCTGTTTGTCATTTAGACTATCCAAAAAACAAAATGCGAATTATGGTATGTGATGATTCTGATGATGATACTGTTGAATTACTTGAAGGTGTAGTCAATGATTATAAAAAACAGGGATTTCAAATTGAGCATGTAAGGCGTGGAACCCGAAATGGGTACAAGGCAGGCTCTCTAAAACATGCAATGAAGTCCACTGATACTGACCTTGTAGCAATCTTTGATGCTGATTTTATTCCTCCAACTTGGTTTCTTAAACGAGCAATCCCTCACTTTTCAAAATCAAACATTGGACTAGTTCAATGCAGATGGGGACATGTAAATGAAAACTATTCAACTATAACTCAAGTACAAGCACTGAGTATTGATTTTCATTTCCTAGTGGAGCAAAAAGCAAAAAGCAATTCTCATCTTTTCATGAACTTTAATGGTACTGCAGGAATCTGGAGACGAGAATGCATTGAGGATGCTGGAGGTTGGCACACTGCAACTCTGGTAGAAGACCTTGATCTCAGTTATAGAGCACAAATGAAAGGTTGGAAATGCCTTTTCTTACCTGATATTGTAGTTGATGCAGAATTACCTGCACAAATG
>JABDOO010000006.1 GCA_013043295.1 Candidatus Nitrosopumilus sp. | reverse complement strand
TACTTTTTCATCATTTGGATGGAAATTTTCTTAGTTTTTTCAGTATTATCAAATGGCTCATCTATACATTGGCCAAATAATTTCAAAGCATCTGTTTCTGTAAAATGTAGCCTACCTGGAATTATGACTGTGTGTGGAGGTTTACCAAAATTGATTTTCTTTAAACTTGATATTTTTCCTGAAATAATACTCTGATCTTTGAATCCTATTCTAGATGCTACAATTACATATGTTGCTAAACTAATTACATTTCTAATCTGACCTTTTTCAGTTTCTAATAATCCATTTAACGCATCTTTAGGATCTAAGAAAAAATCTTTGTCTTGATTATATTCTAAAAGAAGTACTGTGTGATTCCCTTCGATGATATTTTTATAAATTACATAATATGGAGTTGTCAATGATTTCATTTCACTCATTATGGTAGCAATTCTTCCAACTTTGTAAAAATGCAAACCGCATTCTCCAATCATTGAAGTTAGTGATGAAGAGGCATGAATAGAATGTGTTTTAATTTTTTCTTCAATTGCTCTTGTCCTTAATTCAATGTGAGTTGTAGCAATGTAAGGATCACCATATGCTAATAATGCAACTTTCTTTTTCTTTGCATTTTTTAATATCTCACTCCCATCTTCTACAAGCCATCTTTTTGCAAGTTTAAATTCCCCACTTGTAGCTTTTTTGATTTTCATCAGATCTGATTTTCCAATTGGACTGGTAAATTGTTCTAAATACACAATGTCTGCTTTTGATAAAATTTCAAGTGCTTCATTTGGAATTGACTTGAATCCAGAAATCCCTAAACCAATAAACCAGAGCATTATTGCATCTTTTTATCGTGTAGTCTTTTTAAATGCTGTAGAGTTTTCTTTATGATTTCTATACCTCGGAGATATTCATCTACGGAAACTTTTTCATCAATTGTATGAGCTTCATGAGGGTCTCCTGGTCCATATGTTACAACTGGTATTCCCCACTGATTTCCTAGAACATTCATGTCTCCCGTGCCTGTTTTTCTAATCAAAGTTGGTCTTGAATGCTCAGTTTCCATGATGCCTAGGGTAAATGCTCTTACTAGTGGAGAATTATGAGGTGCCTCAAAAGGTTCAGTTTCATCTAAAATTGAATAAAATGCCTCAACTTCTCTTTCTTGTGATATCTCTTTTACAAGATTTGCAATTTTTTGTTCAATTGTTTTACAATCCATATCAACAGGAATTCTAATGTCAAATGTTGTCTCACAATCTTTTGGGGTGACGTTGTGACTTGTTCCACCTTTAACTTCTGTCATTGTTGCAGTCAATAGCATTCCTTTAGTTCTATCTTCTTGATTTGCTTCTAGTTTTTCTTTTAGTTCTCGTGCAAAGATCATTGATTCTAGAATTGCATTTTTAGATAACCATGGAGCACTTGCATGTGAACTATCCTCTACACTAATTTTGAGATTTATTGCTAATCTTCCTTTGTATGCAATTGTCACTTGTTTTATTCCGCTTGGCTCTCCAAATACGGCATAATCAATCCCCATTTTTTTCTTGACGAGATTTTTAATTCCAGTCGCGTTTCCTTCTTCATCAACTGCTCCTACAAAAATTACTGTTCCATTGTTATTTTGAATTGATGCTGCTGCAAATAGCATTGCCATTAGTGGAGCTTTAGCATCTGATGCACCTCTACCATACAATGAATCTCCTTCTTTTCTAACTTTGACTTTACCTGGAACTACATCCATATGTCCACATAACATAATTTTTGGCGAACCGGATCCTTTTTTTGCAATTACATTACCTACTTCATCAATTTGAATATCTTCAAATCCTAAATCATCACACTTGTCTGCCAAAAACTCTGCCATTGGTTTTTCACTTAGAGATGGAGTGTATAGTCGAAGAGCCTTCTCTAGCATCTTTACTGCAAACCTTGGAGTTACTGTAAAATGAGTGTCCAATTCTTACTTTTCTATCTTTAGTGCATAATCTAGCATTAAGGAAGGAATATCCACTTCGCAAACTCTAACAGTATTTTTGTATTCTGTTGTATTGTTTACTTCATGTACAACTAGTCCTTTCTCATCACTTTCCATCAAATCTACACCTACGATATCTCCTTCAATTGCATGTTTTGCCTTAATACACATTTCTTCCATTTCTTGCGTAACTTTACAAGGCTCGGCTGTTCCACCAAGTGCCATATTTGTCTTCCAATGTTTCGATGATCTATAAATGGCAGCAACTATTTTGTCCCCTACCATTATTGCTCTAATGTCTCTTGGTGGTCTTTTTACAAATTCTTCTAAATAGTGAACTTGATAAATTGGATACATGTTTTCCCTACTTTCAATAATCCCTTCAGCTGCATCTCTATCATTTAATTTTGAAATCAGTCTGCCCCAACTACCAACTGTTGGTTTGATAACTTTTGGATATCCTTGATTATCTAATGCATCTAGTGCTGCTTCTTTAGAAAAAGCTACAGTTGCATCTGGTGTGGGAACTCCAAATTTCTTCAATAACATATGTGTAAATAATTTATTTCCAGCAAACACACCTGTATTGAGACAATTGATTACTTTGACTCCAATTCCCTCAAGTGCTGCAGTAGAATGTAGATTTCTGTAATAACTAACACATCTTTGAATAACTACACCATAATCTTCAGGTTTCTTTTCTAAATCTATAGCTAACTTCTTACAATCTACCATCTGGATGTTGATGTTATTTTTTTTACCTGCTTCTAACAGAGCTTTTTCTTCCCAACGGATGGTATCGTAAAGAATGGTAACGTCAGGATTCACTGTCCCCAATCCTCGCCAACCGTTTGGGCAGGCTTTAGATCGAAACCGTTTGAACCTTTTGCTAATTCAAAACTTGCGCCACATTCCGGACATGTTACGATTTCTCCTTCAAGTGCATCACTTGGTATGGAAATATCTGCATCACATTCTTCACATTTTGACATATTTTCTCTTCATTACTCCTCTTTATTTATCATTAATTATCTTTTTTTCAAGTCTGTCTTCTAGTGGGATCTCAATAAGATCACCCATTCTCAGACCTTTTAATCCAGCAGCAACAGCTTTTGCTCCTTCATCATCTTTCTCCAATCCTAATAATGACATCAAATAAGCTGCACCTGTTTTACCTGCTAATTCACCAAATACTATTCTCCTTCTATTACCTACCGCTCTTGGAGGAATTGGTTCATAGGCTGCAGGGTTTTTGAGAATTGCTGCAAGATGTGTTCCTGCTTTGTGTTTGTATGCTGATGATCCCACAATTGGTTTTGAATCATATGGTTTGATTGATGTGTACTCTTCAATTAATCTGGATAAATCAAGTAGCATGTCTAACCTAAAGTCATTTGGTGATTTGTAAAGATATGTTAATGCAACAGCAACTTCTGCCAATGGAGGGATTCCTGTTCTTTCACCAATACCATCAATTGTGGTATGGATTTGGTCTACCCCTGCATCACATGCAGCAAAAGCATTTGCTACTGCAAAACCAATATCGTTATGTACATGTGCATCTAGTGGCACATCTACAACATCTCTAACCTTTTTAACAAAATTATTCATTCCTATGGGACGCAAAATCCCAACTGTATCTGGAAGACTAATTCTATCTACTTTTGCATCTTCAATAGCCTTGCAAACTTTTAACAAAAATTCTGGTTCAGCTCTACTTCCATCTTCTACTGTAAATCTAATTTTTAGTCCATGAGATTTTGCATATTCTACTGTCTCTACTGCTCTTTCAAGAGCCTCTTCTCTTGAAATTCTTAATTTATCTTTTAGATGAATGTCAGAAATTCCAAGATATGCTGCTACCCATTTTGCATCACATCTCAGCGAAGTATCAATATCTTCTTTTAAAGCTCTCCCATGAGAAACAATATCAGCTTTTAATCCTTGTTTGATTATTGTTTTAGTTGCTTCCTTGTGATCATTTGAAACAACAGGTGAAATTTCAATTTGATCAACTCCAAAATAATCTAACATCCATGCAATTTGGATTCTTTGCTTATTGGTAAATGAAACACCAGGGTGTTGCTCTCCTTCTC
>JABDOO010000158.1 GCA_013043295.1 Candidatus Nitrosopumilus sp. | reverse complement strand
ATATTCTTGTGTTATTTCTTTTTTGAACAGACACCATTTAATGATACATTTGATCGAATTTGAAAAAGGATGGGACAAATTTGACATCAGTAATTGTTGTAGATGATAATGAGGATATTGTATATTCGATGTCTGAACTATTAGAAATGTATGGAATTGAAGTTTTGGGAAAAGGGTATAATGGATTAGAAGGGGCCGAATTGTTTGAAAAATTACGACCTGATGTTGTCTTACTTGATTTGATGATGCCCCAATATGATGGGGCATATGCATTGAGAAAAATTAGAGAACTTGATCCTGCAAGTAATGTTGTAATTGTGACTGGTGGTGCCTCTGAATCTTTAAGTGGTGAAATAGAATCTTTGGAGCCTAACAAAATTATTTTTAAACCTCTTGATGCTAACGCTTTGGTAGAGGTAATTATCGAGGAGTCAAATAGTACAATGCCGTTTAAAATAAAATACACATTCAAAAATGATTCAAAATCTTACACCTGCGTGCTAACATATGAGCAATACAAAAATTTTAAAAAATTACCAATCCTTGAAGATTCGAGAATTCTAAAAGAAGATGAAGAAAATGTTGAAGCCTACAAAAATGAAATGCAAGAAGCACTAAACTTTGCTGCAAAAAATGATACTACTCATATTCAAAGATTATCTGAAATTGTGTCTTGAATAATTATTTTCGTGGCCTTCTTCGAGGGTTTTTCTCATAAAATTTTTCAACGTTATTGTTCCATTCTTTAGTTTCTGGTAATCGAGAACGTGCATGTGGTCTTTTTCCATTGGTAGATAGTATTGTACTATTATTTTCATAGAAATTATCTGTCTCATTGATTAGCACATCTAAAAATTTTGAGGCATCCAAAGCTTCTTTTCCTTTTGGCTCACTGTGAGTCAAAATTGATTTTGCAAGTGTCTCAATTTTTGCTATTTTTATTCTATATTCGCTAAGAATTCTGTGATCGAATGTTATCATTTTGATTTGAGTGGATTTTACTAGTGTATGTTCATTTCGGTATGCTGTTTTTTGAAAAATTATTTAGCCATACATTGATTTGTCTATGGTTGCATCTGTGGTGTTATTCTGAGCTGAAAGACCGCTAAAATTTGAACGCAGTATTTTTTGTACATGTCCTGAAACCCTGGCTACGTTATCCCAGGTATTGTGAAATGACACCCTATCTAGAACTTGCTCATCTACATGGGAGAATATGGCTAATCCTGCAATAGTTTCACCCTCTTTGATCCACTGGTGGCCTACATTGCATGTAGTACAAATTTCACTAATTTCCATTATTGCCTTTGAGAATGATGGATTTTTCATCACTAATAATTTGGCATCCTGTGGAGGGAATCGCATGTTCACATTTACATGAATTCTGTCTGTTCTGTTTGTATTCTTACTGACTATGACATTTGTTCCGACATGAAACTGCCAATCGATAACCTTGGTTTTCTCACGAATTTTTTCTGATTGATCTTCGTATTTGATATTGGTTACCTTGATGTACTCTTCAACTAGATTCTTCATTTCTTGTGCGGTCTTTGCCATGATCCTGATTATCTTATGTTCAATATATGCATGCTATAGAAAAAAGGAATTAATGGCTGTGTCCACAACCGCATGAATCGTGACCTTCATGTCCTTGAGATTCTTTACCAGAACATCTAGAACATTTGTCTGAACCTGTTGCTGAAAAGAAACCGATTCCACATGATACGCATTTTTGATTTGCCATATTGTTTGTAAAAAATTGCCGTATTTAATGAATACGCATTTTCTAGGCTTGTAAAGATAATAAATTATAGAAATTGTTGTTTTGCATTTTGCAGATTTGTCTATTCATCTTTTTTTTGAAAAACTCTGTATTCACCAATAATTGAATTGCATTTGTGACATGTGTACTGCCCTCTCTCTATGAGAATTAATCCGTCTGCGACGGCCTCATTTGGCTGCTCTTCAATTTGTATTTTAGTTGGTCCTTCAAATTCTGAATCACATTGTTTGCAAAAATGTTTAAGCATTTTTGTTGTGTCTAGCTTTCCTATAGGTGCCAAAAAATGCTTGTCCATATTTGGGACTAGTTTTGATTTAGTTACCTGCTCTTCGGTAACATCTGCATATATCCATCCACCAGATCCTGCTAGCTGAAGTTCTGTCAATTTGATATTCTCTACTGCTTGGCATTAAAATA
>JABDOO010000155.1 GCA_013043295.1 Candidatus Nitrosopumilus sp. | reverse complement strand
GACATCAATTTTTGAACCATCTCATCACGAATTTGAAGTAAATCTCCTACTTGTTCTTTCATAGATTGTGAATCCCAGTGTCCTTTATGCAATTCTCGTACAACATCAATTATTTCAAGGTCGACATTCAAAAGATTATCCATTAATTGTTCCTGCTCATTCATAATAGGATTCTAGCACACTAGGAGAAAAACCATTCTAATGAATTCAAGCATGAAAGGAATTATTCAGCTTCCATGCTTTCTTTTAGCAGATTCTTTCTTACTAAAATTGGAATATTGTAAAATGCACCCAAAGCCATAGCGTCTGAAGCACGGTAATTTCTCAAAACCAAGTCTTTCTTTCCCGTAAAATAGAGATTTGCTCGTAATACATCACCACTTTCATATATTTTGACTTTGACCAAAATCATTTCATTTTGTTCACAAATCTCCTCTATCATTTTGTAGATAGATGGTGCACCCTCACCTTCAGTTTCACCAAAACTCGAAATGTGTTTTGCAACCTCACCAGAGAAAGCTCGCATATGGAATTCTTTTCCATTATCAGCTTTTAGAACAACCATCCCTTCAACTGCATAGGGATCGACAAATCCTACATAATCAATTTTTACAGAGTCATAATCAGGCTCTTGTGCTTGATCAATATCCATTTTGCTACGCATAAACTTCCTCTTTAGTGCTTATAAAGATAGCAAAAAATATGGATCAAATTTCAAAATTTGAAAAGGTAAATAATTTTTAAACGATCAATCCGCACGCGTAACCCCAAATTATTTAAAATCCCCAACTAAGGTAGCTTAATGTCAACAAATCCCGAAAAGGCGGTTTCATATGTTCTTAGCAAATATGTGACTGAATACATGGACAATGATGTCCTAATTCTCAGTGAGAATACACAAACAAGAGAGGCTGCCCGAATGTTACGCCACTACGAGACAGACGACATTATTGTTACAGATAAAGAAAATTTACCAGTAGGGATTGTTACAGATGAAGATATTCTAAGCAAAGTCAGCGATGTAACAGTATACGCAGAAGCTACCAGACTAAAAGACATCATGAGTGCGCCACTGATCACAATTAATGAAAAATCAACATTACAAGATGCATTGCACAAAATGAGAGACAATAATATTAGAAAACTGCCCGTCCTATCAAAGAAAAATCAAGTCATTGGTATGATATTTCAATCAGTTATTGCAAATGTCATTAGAGATGCTACTGCTACTGCACCTCGACTTTTGAGCCCTCCAGTAAAAGCAGTTTTAGGTAATCTAGGTTTTGTTTTACAATTTGCAGGAGTATTACTCTTAGTTCCTGCAATAGTGGCCACAATTTT
Source organism: Candidatus Nitrosopumilus sp. (assembly GCA_013043295.1). GTDB lineage: Archaea > Thermoproteota > Nitrososphaeria > Nitrososphaerales > Nitrosopumilaceae > Nitrosopumilus. The sequence goes on along the minus strand of JABDOO010000155.1, from coordinate 3,029 downwards.
AGAGGATACTACTTCTGCTACAGGAATTTATCTTACAACAGTGCTTTTACTTGTTACAGGATTTTTTTTAAATTCATATGGTGAGAAATCAAGTTTAAACCTGCAGCAGGCGTCAATTCTAGTATTTTCAAGCCTGTTTTTGCTCTCACTCTTTGGAACAGTTCCATATCTGTATGTCTTACCTAGTGACGAAACAGACATTGAGAGATTCAGCAATGCATTCTTTTCTAGTGCAGCAGGATTTACAACAGGAGGAATTTCTCTTTTCGATGAGCCAGAAAATCTATCTCAGAGTTTTACTTTCTTTAGAAGTTACACACAACTTGTGGGAGGAATGAGTTTCATATATTTGGTAATTACTGCGTTTTATCCAGAGTCCAAATTACAATCAATGAGAGGTTTCATTTCTGGAAGAACTCTTCATATGAAAGAATTGTTTCTTACAATTACTGTCATCTTTGCAATTTACATTGTAATAGTTGCACTGTTGTTGTATATTTTCGGAGAAAACAACATTATTGATAATTTCTCATTGGCGATGAGTACACTTGCTACTGGAGGATTTACACCAACATCTACAATTTTAGAAGGACTAGTTTGGCAAGAAGACATTATTTTGATGGGTGCAATGATACTTGGGGCATTACCGTTTACGTTCCACTATGCATTTGTAAGGAAAAAATTCCTATCACCAAAACTTGGAAAAGAAGTTTTGGCATATTTTGCTATTTTAGGAAGTGCAACTATTATTTTTGTAGCAATTAGTGGATTGGATCCAATGCAGAGTGCATTTTATTCAGTTTCTGCAAGTACTACTGCAGGATTACAGATAGAGAGTTTAGCTGGATTAAGCGGAGGGGCACAATCCATTCTAATAATTTTGATGTTTATTGGCGGATGTGGATTTTCAACAGCAGGAGGTTTGAAAATTTTTAGACTGTTCCATTTGAGAGATGTAAAGACATTACTTGTTAAAGCAAAAAGAGCAGAGATGTCAACTCAAGCAAAAAAAGAAATTACATCTACCCTCATCATAGTTGCATTATTCCCAATTATTGCTTCAATTACAGGACTGCATCTTGCAGAGATAGAAGATGTTTCATTTAAGGATGCATTTTTTGAAGCAGCTGGAGTCATCACAACAGGCGGACTCTCTGCAGGAGTAATCGATATTGATTCGGATTCAGCAACAAAGATAGTTTTGGCATTTTTGATGATCTTTGGAAGGCTGGAAATTATTGCGATAATCTATATTTTTGTTCCCAGACTAAGCTAAAAATAATCAAAATCAACTAGGATAGAATTTAATGTCATAATAAAAAATTTGAGATATGAGTACACATTTAGAAAAAAATCCAAATCAAGGCAAAAAACTAATTATTTTAGGATTTGTCACGATTGGGATTTTATTTTTAATTTATGGCAGATACCAAGATCCTGAACTTTTGACTCCAAGCGCAATTGATTCAATTCAGAGAATTGCATATGGATTTTATATCATACTGATAATATCATTTGGGGCTATTGCTTTTGGAATGCATAGATATCAAAGAGAGAAAGTAGAAAATAAAAGAAAAGATCTTGCGACAATTATTGCAATTACAACATGGAATAAAAAATCAAGAAAAATTTTTCTTGTCACCTTTATTGTATATGGGATTTTCTTCTCACTGGTTTCAGGAACTTTGGTGTATCAGCCAGAGGTAGATTTTTCTTATCATTATGGGGCAGAGATACCATCAGGATTTGTTGCTCCGTGTTGCGATAATCCAGGATACATGCCACAAATAATTATCTACCTCACTGAACATGTGGGATTAAACATTATTCCAATAAATTTAGTTTTACAAATTATCGTTTCATATTTGGTAGGGTTAAACGCAGCAATTGCAGTAAACGCATATACAATTTCTAAAAAAGGGAGAGGGGCCAGCTCAATAGGAGCCATAGCAGGTTTGTTTATTGCGTGTCCAACATGTGCAGGGTCATTTTTATCAGTCTTTATTGGAACAGCAAGTGGAATTGCCTTATCAATTGCATTGATACAGCTTCAGACATTTTTTATTGCAATTTCAATACCTATTCTACTTGTAACACCATATATCATGGCTAAAAAATTACGAAACAGTGATGGAAGCTGTAAGATCAGTCCAAGCTAGAATTTTTTTACTTCAGGAATTTTATGATTCCCAATATCATATCCATCACGACGTAAAAACTTCAAAGTAAGTTTGTAAATAATTTCATCATGGTCTACTTTTTCTAAAATTTCGGTCCACAAAACTTTGCCTTTATCCTCAATGTGTTTTTTAAAGTCAGGATTCATGATTTCAGCAATATCTCTGCATTGATCAAAAGTTTTTCCATTTTTGTATGCCCTAACACGCCTATCACAGCTATCCATGGACATATTTCTTCTAAATCATAAATAAACCTAATTTGAATATCTTCAAACAAATACTAGAATGTGGACAATAGAATATGGCAATAAAATCAACTGAGGAATACATCGATTTTTTCATTAATTTGAACATGGGAGAAAATGTGCCACTATTGAGTTTTGTAAATAATGAAAAAATGGTTCTTAAACAAAAACTAGGGTATAAGAATTTAGAAAAAGAGCCCATAGAGAAAGGGATCAAAATTTTAGAGGATTTAGTAACAGAAATTAACGAGATTGGTCAAAAAGCAGTACTAGAGAAATACAAGAAATAAAATTTGGGGAAAATTATGGATAAAAATTCAGAGATAATTAAAACAGAGATAATTAGAATATTAAATGAGAATGGTAAAATCAGAGGTACAGATCTGGCTAAGAGAGTCATTGCAAAGGTTGGAAATGAAAAAATAGTTTATAGAGAAATAAGCTCTTTAGTAGAATCTGGCGAGATTGATAAAAAAGTTCACAGTAGATCACACATAGAATATGAGCTGATTAATTTATCAGAATCAGTAAACACACAACTCAAAAATTTACACCAAGAAGTGGAATTGATTTATGATGAGATATCAAATTTTGAGATGATATC
>JABDOO010000104.1 GCA_013043295.1 Candidatus Nitrosopumilus sp. | reverse complement strand
AACAATATCTGTTTGTGCATCCAAAGCTAAACTTAGAACAGAAAAACCAGCAATCATTAGTACAGTAAAGAATAGAGCTCCAACTACAGATGACAAACCACGCCTATTTTTAGGGATTAATGATGATTTTTTAGGATTCATCGTGCATCACCGCTTTCAATTAAAAATTCTACAAGATGCATTCCACCAGTATTTAGAGCAACTGGAATTCCTTTGTTAAGCTGAATGTCAGGACTTGAGGAATCAAGTTTCACTAGAAGGTTAATGATTTGACCATTTTGTATTTCAATTGTTTCGCTTTGTAAGTTTGGATTGCCTCCAGTAGTCAATATTGAAAACATTCCATCTCTAGGAAATTCACCACCTAGTAAATCCAAAGTAGCTCCAGATGTTAAAGAATCCCAGGAATGAATTGTTCCACCAATAGAAACTTTATCTAAAAATATTGAATTAAGGCCATTGTTTTGGAGTTGTAATACAATAAACTCAGTTCCACCCAATGAAGGAATTGTGTCAGGGTTTGAAACACATGACGCCCTACACAAATAGGAATCATTAAGATTATCAACCTCCATTAAAGTTAAAAGATTTACAGAGTCCCGAGTGTCATATGCAAGAAGTAAAAGATTCAGAGATGAAGAATCTAATGATGAAACAGATCCTAAATTTCCAGTTACAAATGCATCATTCATAAAATAAGTTAATGTACTTGCACCAGTTACGGTAACTGCCATTAACATCATTGTACTAATAACATCTGCAACAGCACGTCTATTCCTTAAACGAGAATTTTTTTTCTTCTCTAATTTTTGATTAGATGTAAATTTGGTATTCATTTTAATCTCATGTATTAAATGGGGATGCAACAGTTGTAATGAAATTTCCTTTTGAAGTCGTCATGGAAATTTTGTATTCTGAATTAACATAATATGGATCATTCCAAGTTTGAGTTCCAGCAGTTAAAATTATTTCAGAATCATCAATATCATCTAGAACTATTTTTTGGTTATTTGTTACCTCAACAGAATCATTAACATCTACCCAATTTGCAATAATTTCTTGAGTATCAATTTTTAGAATAGTAATATTTGTAATTGTAGAATCAACAGTTCCAATGTTTGCTAAATCTATTGAAATATTGTCAGTGTTGGGTTCAAATCTTATATGTTCAAAAATTATATCTTCACGGTGAATTTGATTTTTTGATTTTTCATGAAATGACAAGTCATATGTGAATGCGCTAATACTATTCATTCCATTAAACAAAATGACTGAACCAACAGAACTAACGATGCCTAAAATGACAATGCTTCCCATCACCTGACTTACAGCACGACGATTTTTTACTGGAAAACTAGATAAGACATTTCTCACTTTTTGCCACCATTTTTAGAATACCAGTCAGAAACAAATTCCTCAACTCTTGAAAGGATTTTAGAAAAATCAGGCTCAGAAATGAGATGAATTCCATAATGAGATGCTAGATTTTCTACTCCATCCTTTAAACCTGAAACAGTAACTAGCAGAGTGTTAGTTGGATTAATATCTAATTTTGGTACAAGAATAGAATTCATATCTGACTGATCTATCCCATCTGGTTGATTTTTGATGAAAATTAAAATAGATTCTTCAGATAAGGTACTTTTTCCATATATTGGGATTTCATGAACATTTCCACTTTTTCCTTTAATTGAGACATTTAGTTTTGCATTAAAGTTGAAACCCTCTAGCAGCTTCAATAATTCATCTTTGATTTGGTTAGTATCAGAATTAATAGATATTTCAGAATTTTTCAATTTGTAGCTGTATGTAGTGACAAATTGACCAGAGTTTGTATCAAAATCATGTTCATGCTTTCTACAATGTAATTTTATTACAGCATTGTCAAATTTTTCAGAACAATCATCACATTGATACCACATGGCAGGTACACGTATTTCTTTTTCAAAATTTTTGATAGATTTCTTACATGAAGGACAATTTGAATTCTCATGATCAGCAAAATCAAAATTTGTGCTTTCAGTAATATATCCACATTTTTTATGCTCAAAAAGATTTAATTTTTCAACACTCATCGAATGGCATTTTGGGCAATACAGACGCATGCTGGCTGAAAATGTATCAGGGTGAACTGGACAAACAATTAGTTTTTCATAAACTTTTTTTTCTAAAATTCCATCAGATACCAAATCATCTAAACATGAAACGTTATCCTGAGATTCCCCAATTTTAGATAAGATTGGATAAAAAAGCAATCCTTCATTATAATCCACAAATGGTTTTATTGTTCTGTCTTCACGTTTTTGAACTTCTTGGATTAATTGTACAGCCTTGTTAGCAGAGGGTTTAGAAGAGACATCAGAGATTCTAAGAGAGTCTTCAATTAATGAATTTTCAACGATTAATTCATTTTTTAAAGAAGATGATTTTCCTTTAAAAATTGATGATAAATTATCAAAACCAGGTATTTTATGCTCGTTCACTAATGGATCTTTTGAATTATCAGGCACAGTTTTTTTTCTAAACATCAGAAAAGCACCTCGTATGATTGGACTAGAACGTTTAGCATGATGGCTTTTGATACCCTATTTAGAGTAAAAAGAAAATGTTGTTCAAATGAACGAACATGCGTTAAAACGCACATAATCCCTATTAAAACCGAAATTGAAGTTTAATGTTTTAAAAGATAGTTTATCAGTGATACAAAAAATACAGCCAAAGAAAAAATTATCACCAAAACAAGACAAAGAATCATCAATTTCAGTTTCTGAAAAAATTGAAGAAGAAACTAAAATTCCTCAATACATGACATTGTCAAAACTAGATTGGGACAATAATGAAATACATGCTGGAATCATCAAAGATCCTACCGCAAAAGGAGGCTTAAGATATCAAGTAATAGAACCAGTTCTTTCAGAAAGAGATCAAAAGGCTTTTGAAATAATTAAAAAATTACTAATGACTGAACTTACGGTTTCACTACACGATATAAAATCAAAAAAAGATGCAGAACGTAGACTGAAAAAGAAGATAGCATCAATGATCAAAAAATACAGATTAAAAATTCCTCCAAAAAATATTTCAAAAATTAATTATTTTGCAGTAAGGGATTTTGTGCACCTTGGCAAAATTGAACCACTGATGCGAGACCATATGATTGAAGAAATTAGTTGTGATGGAACAAATATTCCAATATACATTTGGCACAGAGAACATGAATCTATGCCAACAAACATTGTTTATGAAAAAGAATCAGAATTAAACAATTTTTCAAGAAAGATGGCATATATTTGTGGGAAGCATGTCTCTATGGCAGATCCAATTATTGATGCATCACTACCAAATGGAAGCAGAATTAATTTGACATTAGGTCATGAAATTACAAAGCGTGGAAG
>JABDOO010000094.1 GCA_013043295.1 Candidatus Nitrosopumilus sp. | reverse complement strand
TCTGCTACTGCAGCTTCAGCTGCTTTAGCTTTGGCTGCCTCTTCAGCAGCTTTTGCTTCTTCTGTTACTTCAGCTGCTTTAGTTTCTGCTGCTTTTGCATCTTTTGCTTTATCTTCTGATGATGAATCTGAAGATAGTTTTTCTTCTACTTTAGATTCATTTTTCTCTTCAGACAATAATGTTCACTAAAATTCCCTGAATTTTAATATTCTTGTGATAATCAGATACCTTCTATTGTTTTTCAATAATATTTTCGGTAAAATTATTTCTGATCGGTAGTAAATTGATAGAAATTAATGAAAAAGGAAATAATGGCGCCCTCGGCGGGATTTGAACACGCGTCTCAGCCGTGACAGGGCCGAATTCTAGACCGGGCTATACTACAAGGGCACAAATTCTTTGAGTCAAATTGCCAGATTAAAAGTTTCTGTCATAACAAAATATTTTGTAAAAGACTAAATTATACAGTTAAAGCATTTTTTACGAGGGTCTATGGCGCAGCCAGGTAGCGCACCGGACTTTTAATCCGGTTGTCAAGGGTCCGAATCCCTTTAGACCCGCTCTCTTTTTACTTTATTCATTTAATTATTGCATTAACTTGTTTTTTCAAATGATCAATTGATGAATTGATTTTATTTTCTCTTTCAGATACATTGATTCTATATTGATTGATTTTCTGTGTTCTATCCAGAATCATTCTCTTTTGCTCATCATACCCAGAGGAACCAAAAGATTTCCTATCCTTAAGGGACGATACAATTGTTGTAGTTGAAATGATTTTTGAGACAACTTTAGGATCTACCTTTGTATCAATTACTGATTTTTTTATTTCAGAAGGGGTTAATTTGGAGATAGGTTTTTTTGAATTATGAGCTAATTGAACCAAAGTTCCAGATATTTTATGAGTTACTCTGAAAGGAATTCCTTCTTGTACTAATTTTTCTGCAATGTCCAAAGCTATAAGATTACTTGATTCAGTTACTTTTTTCATTTGTTTTTCATTGACTTTTAATGTTAAGAGAATAGATTTTATAATTAACAATGCACTGATAGAAATTTTAGAAGTTGACCAGATAGAGGATTTTATCTGTTGCAAATCACGACCATAACCAGATGCCAATCCTTTAACTGTTGTTAAAATTGCAGTTAAATTTCCAATTACTTCAGCAGTTTTACCACGTGTTAATTCTAAAATATCAGGATTCTTTTTTTGAGGCATTACACTTGATGGGGAAGTGAATTCATCTGATAGTTCAATAAAAGAAAATTCTGAGGTAGACCAAATTACAAAATCTTCTGAGATTTTACTTAGATTTGTCATCAATATTGAAATCATTGCAACATACTCTGCTACAAAATCACGCGTGCTAGTTGCGTCAATTGAATTCTCGACCAACCCATTAAAGCCTAACATCTTTGCTGTACTATGTCTGTCAATAGCAATACTTGTTCCACCAACAGGTCCTGCACCAAGCGGACTTTGATTAATACGCTCAAAGGTTCCAAACAATCTTTCAAAATCTCGTGTTAAGACATCGGCGTGAGCTAGGAGATAATGTGAGAATAATCCTGCTTGAGCTTGTTGTAGATGAGTGTATAAGGGCATGATAGTTTTTTGGTGATTTTTAGCCACAGATACAAGGGCTTCAATAGTATCTAAAAGACAATTACATAAAATATTGATATCATCTCGAATTTTCATTCTAATATCTAATACAACTTGATCATTACGAGATCTTGCAGTGTGCATTTTCCCACCACTTGCCATACCTGCTTTCTTAATTACCAATGATTCAATTAGTTCATGAATGTCTTCAGCGCCAGAAGATGAATCAAATTTTTCTTTTTTTAAATTCTCTAATGCTGATAAAATTTTTTTTGCGTCATTTTTTGTAATTATATTATTTTGAAATAACATCAAAGCATGTGCTTGGCTTCCAAGAATGTCATAAAGAGCTATTTCAGAATCATCATTAATAGATGAAACATAATCTAGTGTAATGTCACTTAAATCAGTACCAAGACGTGAACGATACATTATCTAATGTTCTAGAATGGTTATATATAGCATCGACGCTTTTGCCGACATGAGCCAAGATATCAAACAGATGCGAGTAAAAATATTCGACGAGCTATCAAAGATTGTAGATCCAGAAATTAACACATCAATTGTAGAACTTGAATTAATTGATGAAGTTGATATCGATAATAGCAATGTCAAAGTTGATTTGCATCTTACAAGTCCATTCTGTCCAGCAGTGTTCGGTTTTAAGATTTGTCAAGATGTTCATGATAATCTACTAAAAGTAGATGGAGTTGATGACGTTAAGGTTAATGTTTCAAATCACTTTATGGCAGAGCAGATTAACAATCAAGTAAACAATAGTCCAAATCCAAAAAAATTAGGTTAACTTCTAAAACCTAACAAATAGCCTCGAAGTAGTTGGATTCCCATTGCTGGGTCAACTCCTTTTGGACATACTTGACTACAAGAGCCAGCAAAATGACATCTCCAGATACCATGAGAGTCATCAATTATTTTTAATCTAGAATCTTTTCCTTTATCTCGAGTATCAGCAACATATCTGTATGCTTGAGCTAATGCTTGTGGCCCTACAAATGATGAATCAGTAGCCATTGTAGGACAGGCAGAATTACATAAACCACATTTAATGCAGTTAGCAAACTGAATGTATTGTTCTACTTCTTCAGGAGACTGTAAGAATTCTTTTTCATCAGATTCCAATTCAGTATCGTCACGAATTAAAAATGGTTTAATTTTCTGATGACTGTCAAATAATTTTTCAAACTTTACAGCTAAGTCACGAATAACTGGAAAATTATTCATTGGTTCAACAGTTACAACATTAGAATTTAATTCGCTAATTTTTGTAAAACATGCCAATCTAGGTTTTCCATTTATTATCATTCCACAAGAACCGCATGTTGCTTGTCTACATGAGTAACGAACAGCCACTGAATGATCAAAGTGTTTTTTGACTTCTAGGATTGCTTCAAGAACTGTAGTCCATTTTTGTACCGGAACAGAAAATTCCATAAATCCGCTTGATTCATCATGTTCAGGATTAAATCTAGAAATTCTTAGTGTAATAGAGGTTGAAGAAGATAAGGGAGTTGATGTTTGTTCGTTTGCAATACTAGAAACTTGTGCCATTTCTATACCATCCCCATGTTAGTCATAATAATTGTTCTAGAGCCGTAGGCTATTAACCCAATCATACCAGCAAGACAACCATACGAAACAGCTTTTTCATACATTCTTCCTTGTTTTAGTTCTAGTAAGATAACTCGTAGTCCATTAAATCCATGAACTGAAAGCAAAATGAGAATTAATTCAAGCATTGCAGCATATGGAATAAATTTGTAGTTTGCAAGGACATTTTCATATTCTAAGGATTCTGCAAAATTCATAGTTAAACGCATCAAAATGTGGACTGCCACCAAGGCTACAGCTGCCAAAGCCGTACCATAGTGGATTTTCATTATTGTGCTTTCTCTCATCTTATTCACCAAACATTACCGCTAATCCATACATCATTGCAATTGCAGCTAAAAGAATTGCAGAGTAGATTCCTATTTTGTGTCTGTAATTTTGGGATGCAGGTTCATATGGATAATCAGGTCTTGCAGGTTTTCCGACACCAATTCCTCCATGTCCCAACATCACTCTAACTCCATTAACAGTATGGAATACACACATTCCAATTACAATTGCTAAAACTATGTGTGCTTCTGTGGTTTGAGTTAATTCCAATACCTCATCCCATCCTACTTGTCCTCTCAGAATATTGCTAGTTTCATAAATATGACCGATAAAATATGCTAATAGTCCCAATCCACTTAGACGCATCATCCAATATGCAACACGTTCAATTCCATAACGACCGGGATTGGCCATTCCTTTGATACCTTCTTTGTGTTCGTCGTTTGCCATCTAGTATTTTCTCTCCACGGGCTGGTACTTAGTGATTGTTACTGGATGTGTTTTCATAATTGGTTCATTTGGATCATAATAAGCAAGAGTATGATGTAAAAAGTTGACATCATCACGTTTAGGATAATCAGTTCTTGAATGTGCACCACGAGATTCTTTTCTGTTAATTGCTCCAAGCAATACTATCTCTGCGACTCTAAACATTGAATCAAGTTCCATGACATTTGCAAAATTGGTATTGTATTCTTTTGCTTTATCATCAACGTGTTTCCAAGTTTGTTGTTTTAGATCACGGATCTTTTTCAACCCCTCAACGAGATTGGTTTCATTTTTGTAGACATATGCTTTCTCATTCATTGTATCAGTTAGCTGCTGTCTAATTTCATATGGATTTACATCTCCATTACCTCGAAATATACCGTCATAGATTCTCTTCTCTTCTGCTGCGACCAAATGATGAGGCCAAGGATTTGTAGAGACATTCTTTTGAATATAGTCAATTGCTAATTCACCAGTAATTTTACCCCAAACGATGCATTCTGAGGTAGAATTTGCGCCTAAACGATTTGAGCCATGAACACTATTACATGCAGCCTCACCAGCTGCCCAAACTCCCTGAATTTCAGTAGCACCATCAATATCAGTGTGTAATCCGCCCATCATATAGTGGCAAACAGGTCTAATGTCAAGCAAGTCTTTTGAAGGATCTTGGCCTGAAAATTTAATTGAAATCTCTCTTATACCTCCTAGCTTCTCTTTGATTTTTTCATCTCCCAAATGTCTTAAATCAAGTTTCATGCAATCAACACCAGTTTCATGTTTGAATCCTCTACCTTCTTGAATTTCTGTCATTATGGATCTTGAAACAATATCACGTGGAGCTAATTCCATTTTACCAGCTGCATATGTTTTCATAAATCTCTCACCCTTATTGTTAAGGAGATAACCTCCTTCTCCTCTTGCACCTTCTGTAATTAAAATTCCAGATGGTAAAATTCCTGTTGGATGGAATTGGACAAATTCCATATCTTTGAGTGCCATACCAGCTCGCAATCCCATATCTAAACCATCAGGGGTTGATGAAAGGGCATATGTTGAAAAGCTGTATAACCTTCCAGCTCCACCAGTTGCAATGATAAGTGCTTTTCCTTTGATAGTGTAAAATGTACCAGAACCTAATTCAATTGCAGTAACTCCCATGAATCGTTTTCCATCATGAATAATTGATGTTACAAACCATTCGTTAAGATATTCAATATTTTCAAATTTTTGACAAGTGTCATACAAAGTTTGCATTTCAAAGAAACCAACTTTATCTGATGCATAAGTTGCTCTTGGGAAACTGTATCCTCCAAAATTTCTTTGATCAATTCTACCATCATCTCTTCTTGACCAAGGCATTCCCCAATGATCTAATTGATGAATCTCTTGTGGCATCTCAACACAAAGTCTTTCAGCAACATCTTGGTCTGCAAGAAAATCACTTCCTTTGACAGTATCGTAAACATGTGATTCAATTGTGTCACCTTCATCTTCAAAGAGAACTGCAGCAGTTCCCCCTTCTGCTGAAACAGAATGGGAACGCATCACTTGAACTTTTGAAACAATACCAATTTTGAGATGAGGTCCTTTCTTGGCTGCTGCAATAGCTGCCCTCAATCCTGCAAGGCCAGAACCACAAATAATTAAGTCAAATTCGATGGAATCTACCATTTTTCAGTCAAACTTGCTTTGGGCTGGATAAATATGTAGTAATTGTCATGCATGATCCCAAATACTAAAATATATCACTAGTGATATCACTAGTGATGATTTCTGAGTGGTTTCAGAGAGTAGGAAGTTCAGTTCCTAGAGGATTTTCAAGATATTTCATTTTGGAATTATTGAAAAAGAAAGCACATACAGGAAAAGAGATCATCGATTATGCAGTAGAGCAGAGCAACGGAATTTGGAAACCATCACCAGGATTAATCTATCCATTGTTAGGTAGATTACTTGACGAGGGATTAATTGAAGAAACAAAAGATGGGAGATATCAGCTTACAAAAAAAGGTAAAGATACAGCAGAAGATGTGGATAAAGTAAATGATATAGTCAAAAAGCAGTTAGAAGTCTTGTTTAGGTTAGGAAATGTTGGGAGATTTGTTGCAATGGATCTATTAGAGAAGATTTCGGTAATGGGATCTATTTTGAGTTCTAACTTTGCCAGTATGACTGATGAGGAGACAAAGAGATACAAACAATTTCTTGAATCAGAATTAAAGAAAGTACAAGAAAAGGATGTAAAGAAAAAAGGTAAACAAATCAAGATCGAATAATTAAAAATTAGAGTAAAATATTTTGAAAAATCCATTTCTTTATCCAGGAGATTTTGGATTAAAATCATAAATAATTCAGAAAAAGAAGTCAAATATGAAAAATTTGAAAAGTATGATTAAATCTAAGAAACCACTTGTAATTCCAGGGGTATATGATGCATTAGGTGCAAAGATTGCACAAAAAGTAGGTTTTGATGCAATGTTTCAGACAGGTTATGGTACTTCTGCAACACTATTTGGAATGCCAGACTATGGATTTATTGGAGCTTCAGAAACGGTAGACAATGCAAGAAGGATTTGTAGAGCAGCAAATGTCCCAGTAATTGTAGATTCGGATACAGGGTATGGGAATGCACTAAGTGTTTGGAAGCTTGTTAAAGAACTCGAGACTGCAGG
>JABDOO010000092.1 GCA_013043295.1 Candidatus Nitrosopumilus sp. | reverse complement strand
TCGATTGTGACTTCTGAATGATCTGCAAAAGCACCTGGTGTCATTGCGACAATACCAGCTGCGATAGCAAATAGTACGAAGAAAGAGCTAAGTGCTTTAGTCTTCATTAGACAAATTAATCTGCTGGATACATAAAAACCTCTCTGGAATTCTCAGCAATAATATGCTAATTTTTTCTAAACTGATACAATTTTAGAATTCCAAATACGGGCATTCCCAAATACATTCCAATGTTTAGTAGTAAAACAGAGATACCATATCCTAGCATTTCTTGCTCTGAATCAATCTCAACATAATTTAACAAAGTTAAAGATGATAACATAGGAGTTAATCCGACTTTAACAATTTCTTTGAAAACTGGATTTTCTCTTTCAAAGTCAGCTACACTAGGTGAAAATGAATAATAGAATTGATTAAATCCACTCATAAAGGCTGTTCCAGATTTTGTAGATAATATGGTATTGTCTCTTAATTCTCTTAGTTGTTGAACTTGTGGTGCAAGTTCAGAACCAAATGTTGCAGTTGCAATTAAACATCCACCATTTTCTTCAACAGGTGGCATCTCATTGTTTGGTGTTTGAGCATTTGCTTCCCCTACTTGAATATCAAATGATACTGTTTCAGTTGGAATTGGTTGAAACAAAATACCCTCTATTTCAAAATCAATTGTATAAATTCCATCTCCTAGATTGAATTCAATCGGAATCTTTACAGAACCTACAGATGTATGAGTTAACGGAATTGGACCAAATACTTTTTCACCCTCTTTTGAAACAGAAATAGTATAATCAATATGCTCTTGAACTTTTTGTGTTTGAGGGTTTAGAAAATCAATGTTTATTTTTGTTAGAGCATTAGGCTCTATTTTATCGTGAGTTAACTTCACATCAAGTGTTCCTTTTTCTGTAGGTAATGTTTGTGATTCCGCAAATGCTGGGATGATTAACAACGGAATTAATAAAAATGCAAATAAAAATTTCATATACTTAGTTTAAAAATCGGAAATAAAAATCGTACCCTGAATTTCAATTTAAAAAAATCTCACGCGTAGAAATCCTGTGCCAGCTTTAAATATGGAATTAACTCATTTTATGCATTGTATAACAAGTTTGCATTATTCATTTCAATAATTGGTATATTTTCAGTTGTTACTATTCTGCCAGATGCATTCGGACACGGACTCGGAGGTGATCAAGCAGAGCCATTATCATTTGGTGATATGGAAGTAACTGTTAGAACTGAATTGAGTCCATCTGATATTACAGTTGGGGATATTGATTCAGCAAATATGCAAGTACGCTTTTTTGACACATTAACTGATGAGAATCTTGACAAGGTAACTTACAGAATAGAAGTCTGGCAAAGTGGTGAGCTTTTAGCTAGAAATCTGTTTTATGACCTAGATGGAAGATTAGATGTTAAAATTAAACCAAAAGAAACATGCAATGCAAATAATCTTCATGAGTGTTCAACATATGGAGGCTCAGAGCATGTTAGTGCACCTGGTGCCCTATTTGTTCAAGGTGCAGAATGTACTGATGAAAATTTAGATATTTGTGCACGACCATCCATTACAGGCCCAATATTTGTTAAAGGTGGATTGTACAAAATTAGAGTAGATATTGAGGCTGCTACTAGTCCAAGAACTGTACTTGCTAATTTACTAAGTTACGAGACTTTTGTCAGTGTTGCACAAGATCAGAAATTCTCTTTTCAAACAGCAAATGCTGAAGAAGTTCCAGTAGTTATCAAGACATACTATGATCATGTTGACAATTTTAAATTTGAAAATTCAGACAATTCAATTTCATTTGATATGCCTTTTGATTGGAGTCCAGACTATGTCAATTTGGTACAAGTAGTGCATGAAGAAGTTAGAGTTCCAAAAACATTTGCACCTTATGCCGAAGGAAAACAATTCAAAGGATACGTTAATGGAGTAGAAATTGATCAGAGGGCATTACTAAATGATCCATATTCATCTGAAGATACAAACATTATTCATTTCCTAATTACTAAAAATGAATTAGAGAAAATAAACGAAACACTTGGACCTTCAAATTATGATAACTTAAAAATGGATTTGAAATTAGTTCCATTAGCAGAGGTTTCTAAAAGTTCTACTGAATTTTATCTTGTAGATACTAAAAATTATGAAAAAGTTCCAACTACTGTTAATATTGCATGGGAAGGACAATATGGAGCAAATCAAGAAATTCCATTTGAATTTACATTCTTTAACGAAAATAGAGAATTAATCAAAGATGTAAGATATTCCTATATTGTATTAGATGAATTTGATAACGAAATTGCTCGCAATGATGGTAATGATCCTATGAATCCTGGTATTGTATCCGTTGAAGGATTAGATGTTCAAAAAATCTATGTTCCTTCTCAAGGACAAATTAGAGTTGATATTCTAGTTTATGGAACCGGATTGGGCTATGATCCAACCTATGCAGGAATTGGTTCAGCAATTATTGAGATTGGACCTGGTTCACCAACTGTTCCTGTAAAAGCAGCAATTCCAAGTTGGATTAAAAACAATGCAGAGTGGTGGGCTGCAGGACAAATTGATGATGGCTCCTTTGTTCAAGGGATTCAATATTTGATTAAAGAAGATGTTTTGAAAATTCCTCCAACTACACAGGGAGCAGTTTCTGGTTCAAACGATATTCCTGTCTGGATTAAAAACAATGCAGAGTGGTGGGCTGCAGGACAAATTGATGATGATTCATTCATTCAAGGCATCCAATATTTAATTAAAGAAGGAATTATGAGAATACAATCATAAGTTTTTAAATAAATTCTGTAAGGTGATAATTAAATGAAAGACATCAATGACATAATGCCCAAAGTCCCTAACATGAGATGGGGAGCTTTGATGAATCAACCTCCAACTAATGATAAAGTTGAACAGATGAATAAGATTTTTCCAAATAATGGTAAATGGCATACAGTATTTGAAGAAAAAGATCAAATCACAATTGATGGAAAGGAAATTCTAAAGAAAAATCCAAACAAGTGGACATAGATTGAAAAAATTATTTTTAACGGTATTTTTAATTTTCACTTTTGTACTTGTAATAGAAAATGTATACGGCCATGGCGTAGGAAGTGAAACTTTTCCTCCTGTTAAAATAAATGATAAGCTTGTTACTCTTGAGGTCTCATCGTCAACAAGTGATCCAAATACAAGCGATGATCAACAAATATCGATCTCATTAATTGATTTTGATTCCAAAATTACTCTGCGTGATGTAACATTTCTTGTTAAATCAGAACGTGGGGAACAATTTCTCTTTGAACAAGAATTCAAAGCAGATAATGGATTCATAGTTTTCAATTTTATCTCTAAAGATACTGAATCAATAATTTTAGAAGAGGAAAATGGAAATGGGTTTTTTGGTTCTTTATTGGGTTTAGAGAGTAGACTGATCAATGTTATGGGGCCCAATCTAAGTGAGGGTGGCTTGTACAAGTTAGATGTGACTGTATTAACTGCTGATGGATATTCAAAAAAATTAGATGATCCACTCGTATTCAATGCAGGAATTTCAATTGCTCAAGTATCAAG
>JABDOO010000091.1 GCA_013043295.1 Candidatus Nitrosopumilus sp. | reverse complement strand
AAACCAGAACGAACTCCACCGGTTAATTGTTTTAGAATATCAGTTACAGTCCCTTTGTATGGAACCATAGCTTCAACACCCTCTGCAACATAATCATTCAAATCATCCTCAAGAGACATTGAGCCTGTTTCTTTAGATTTTCGACCAATAGATGCAGCAAGTGATGCCATGCCACGATATACTTTGAATCGTTTTCCATTTTTAGTTAAAACTGTACCAGGAGATTCATCTGTGCCTCCAAGCATACTACCTACCATTACAGTTGAAGCACCAGAAGCTAAAGCTTTTGTTGCATCTCCAGAAGTTCTAGTTCCTCCATCAGAAATGATTGGAATTCCATGATCTTTTCCAATTTTAGCACAATCCATTACTGCAGTCAATTGTGGAACACCAGAGCCAGTAATTACTCTAGTAATACAAATTGAACCAGAACCTACCCCAACCTTTACTGCATCAACTCCTGCTTTAATCAAATCTTCTGCACCTTGAGCAGTCGCAATATTTCCTGCTATTAATTCACAATTTGGAAATGCCTTTTTGATGTTACGAACTGTACTAATTGCATTTTCACTATGTCCATGAGCAATATCTACCACTAAAACATCAACTCCTGCTTCCAAAAGAGATTCACTTCGTTCTAAAAAGTCGCCTTTCACTCCAACTGCAGCACCAACTAGAGGTCTGCCCTTCTCATCTTTGGATGCATTTGGAAAATCAGCATTATTTGTAATATCTTTACTTGTAATCAAACCCTTTACAATTCCAGAATCATCTACAATAGGTAATTTTTCAATTCTGTGTTTATGTAAAATTTCTTTTGATTCATCCAATGTAACACCAAGCTTTGCAGTGACAACATCTTTAGTCATTACATCTTGGATTTTGTTTGCTCTATTTGCAAATAGTAAATCTCTTTCAGTAACAATTCCGATAAGTTTTGAATTTGAATCAACAACTAATAATCCCGAAATCTCTTTATCCTCTGCATAGTCTAATGCATCTTCGACAGATTTATCTTGAGAAATAGAATATGGGTTTTCAATCATTACGCTACCTGAACGCTTAACTTTGAGAACCTCATTTGCTTGCTCTTTGATTGTCAAAAATCTATGAATAATTCCAATACCTCCAGCACGTGCCATAGCACCTGCCATGGAGGATTCTGTAACAGTATCCATATTTGCACTCACAAATGGAATGTTAATTGAGATATTTCGTGATAACTGGGTTGATAGATCTGTCTGACTTCTACTAGTAATATCTGAATATTTGGGTACGAGAAGAACATCGTCAAAAGTTAATCCTTCTTTGAATTCCAATGAAACCTTGTTAAGAAAGTAAAATATCGATTATAAGCCTTTGTTTTGGTTCCTTAGTTGGGAGGCGATCGTTATTGCATCTTTTGTTGCTTCCACATTATGAGTGCGAATAATATCAGCTCCATTCATGACAGAAACAGTTTCTGCTGCAATTGAACCAAATAATCGATCAGCAGGATTTTCTTTTCCTAAAACTTTTCCTATAAAGGACTTGTTAGATACTGAGATTAAAATTGGCAGGTTTTGTTTTAATTTATTGAGATTTTTTATAATCAAAAGATCTCTTTCTAACCAATTAGATTTAGTTTTTGTATAAAATAGACCTTTACCGTTTTTCCTAAAAAATCCTATAGCAGGATCCAAGACTGTTTTTTCAAGAGGAATATGAGATTTTTTTGCAATCATTAAGCTTTCTCTGAGTAATTTTTTAGTTACAGTGATTGGATTTCCAAGGACCATTTTTGAGTCAAATGCACATAAAATTAAAGATGGAGTAAATTCTGAAATAACTTCTTGCATTTTTTTGTCATATTTCAATCCAGAAATATCATTTACAATCTCAACGCCATTCTCTAGTGCATCTCTTGCAACTTTTGCCCTACATGTATCAACAGATATTGGGAGATTTGAAAAATTTTGAATTATTTTTATTGCATTTAGAATTCTTTTTGACTCTGTTTTTTCAGATATTGTTGTAGATAGGTATGGAGCAGTAGACATTCCACCCACATCAATGAAATCAGCACCTTCATGTTCCATCTGTTTTACGGTATTTTTTATCATAGTTTTGCTAGTGCTTACAGACTTTTTGTAAAATGATTCAGGACTAGTGTTTAAAATTCCCATAATACGCACAGGATTCTTTCCACCGACTGCTACATTTGCAATTTTTGCCACATGATTTATCAAATCTAATACAATTTGAGTGATATGATGATTCTAGGTTGGAAAAAACGTTACCATGATATCTTAAAAGATTTCAAATATGCTGAAAAAAAGGATAAAGAATCAGCTATTCATTTAGAATCAATTTTAAAAAGATCAGATATTGATAAAAAAATTTTCAATTTGGTTAATGGAAAAACAATTTTTGTTATTGGTTCAGGACCATCATTATCATCTGCAATTCCAATTCTTAGAAAATATAAAAAAATAGTAAAAATAGCTGCAGACAGTGCAGTTAAACCACTTGTAGAAAATGGAGTAATTCCAGATATCATTGTTACAGATTTAGATGGAGATGAAAACGTATTGGAAAGAATTGGAAAAACAAATTGTGTTTTTGTGGTACATGCACATGGTGATAATATTGAAAAACTAGAATTTGTAAAGAAATTTAAAAATTGTATTGGAACAACACAATCAACACCATTTGGGAAAATTAATAATTTTGGAGGCTTTACCGACGGAGATCGAGGAGTTTTTCTAGCAAATCATTTTCAGGCAAAAAAAGTGATTTTATTTGGAATGGATTTTGGAAAACGAATTGGAAAATTTTCAGAGACTAAAAAATCAGAAAGAAAAACTAAATTAAAGAAATTGAAAAAAGGAGAGGAACTTTTGAAATGGCTATCTACCTTTACTAAATTAGAATTATTCACAACATCAAAGTCAATCAAAGGATTCAAAAAAATATCATACAAAGAACTGGATATTATAATTACCTAGAATGCATTTAATACCCATTCCTCATTTAACAAATTATGAAATTTTCAGAGGAACAAGTAAAGGAAATTGTTGCTCTGAAGGAAAGTTTGATCGAGCAAATTGATAAACACCAAGAGGGAATTGAAATGCTTGAAAAAAATATCACTGTTTTAGACTTGTTCCTAAAAGACTCAAGTTTTACAAAGGCTTCTCAGCTAGAAAAAAAGAAGGATGTAGAAGCAGAATCAGAGAACATTGAAAAACCAATAGAAAACTCAATTCCAATAAAAAGAGTCAATGATGGAAAAATTATTGCTAATGCATTTGTTACACCAGATCAAGTCTCCATAGTTTTGGACAATGAAATTATAATTAATGCAGATACCCCACCTTTCAAATCATTCTTTTTAGATAGAATAATAGGAGAAATGAAAAAGAAAGATGTTGTAGAAGCAGAAAATGGGAAAATCCAAAAAGAATCTGTGATTGATTATATTGTAAATAAAAATGGGGCAGACATTAGAGAGATTATAATTAAAAATTACAGGCAAAAAGAAAGAGTAAATGAGTTGATTAACACAGCAGGATGGTCATTAACCCGAATGCTTGAAAATGTGAACAAGTGATTGTATGGACAAAATTGTAGTTTTAGATTTTGGATCACAGTATAGCCACTTAATTTGTAGAAGAATTAGAGAGTTTTCTGTTTATGCAGAACTTGTGCCTTATGACATTAGTTATGATGAATTACAAAAACTAAATCCTACGGGAATAATTTTTTCAGGAGGTCCATCAAGTGTTTATAGCTCAGATGCACCAATGCCTGAAAATAAAATTTTTGATATGAATTTACCATTACTTGGAATTTGTTACGGTCATCAATTAATTGTCAACAAGTATGGAGGAAAAGTAAAAAGAGCAAACAAAGAATATGGGTCATCGTTACTGACAATTGATAATGATAAAGATCTACTTAGTGGAGTAGGCGAATCAGTTAGAGCGTGGATGAGTCATGGCGATGAAGCAGAGCAAATTCCAAATGGTTTCAAAGTTATTGGGCACACTAAAAGTGCAAAAGCAGCTGCAATCGCATCAGAAGAAAAATCAATCTATGGAATTCAATTTCATCCTGAAGTAGTGCACACAGAACAAGGTACAGAAATTCTAAAAAACTTTGTTTTGAAAGTTTGTGGTGCAAAACAAGAATGGACTATGGAAGGCTTTATTGATACAGCTGTTGAAAAAATTTCAAAGATTGAAGGGAATGTACTTTGTGGAGTAAGTGGTGGAATAGACTCTACAGTGGTAGCATTGTTAATTCACAAAGCTATAGGAGATAGACTAAAGTGTGTATTTGTAAATAATGGATTACTAAGACTAAATGAAGAAAAAGAAATCGAGGAAATGTTTAGAGATAATTTTAAGGTAGATTTTACATCAGTAGATGCCACAAATGCATTTCTTGGAAAACTAGAAGGAGTAGATGATCCAGAGAGAAAAAGGAAAATTGTAGGGGAAGAATTTATTCATGTTTTTACTAATTTTGCTAAAGAAAATGGTCCTTTCAAATGGTTGGCTCAGGGAACTCTTTATCCTGATGTAATTGAGAGTGGAGTTTCAAAAGGACCTGCTTCAGTAATAAAATCACATCATAATGTAGGAGGATTGCCTGATTGGCTTAATTTAGAAATTTTAGAACCCCTTAGAGATTTGTACAAGGATGAAGTGAGAAAAATTGCTAAAATCCTTCAAGTTCCAGAAAAGCTTTTCATGAGACATCCATTTCCAGGTCCAGGTCTGTCAGTTAGAATAATTGGGGAAGTAACCCAAACAAAGTTACAGATTTGTAAAATAGCAAGTAAAATTGTAGAAGAGGAATTGATGGAAGCAGGATTATATGAAAAAGTCTGGCAGGCTTATGCTGCAGTAGGAGATGATAGAGCAGTAGGTGTTGTTGGAGATGAACGTAGATATGGAAATATTGTAATGATTAGAGTTGTAGATTCAGTAGATGCAATGACTGCTGATTGGACTAGATTACCACATGGATTATTAGAAAAGATGAGTAATAGAATTACAAATGAAATTGAAGATGTTACATGGGTTACCTATACAATATCAAGCAAACCACCTGCAACCATTGAGCCACAATAGTGATAAAATTGGAATATGAAAAAATCTGTGATCAAATTTTAGAATGTGATAGTAATATTCGATATGTCGGTATTTACGATTATGGAGAATTGTATGATAAAATGAGAACTGGATTAAAAAGTCATTTATCAAGAGAGGAAACAGAGATGTCATTATCTCAAGCAGTTTATCGTTGGTCTACTCGTAAAAAAACAGCTCATAAAATTGGGAAGCCGATATATGCACTTGCAAAATATGAAAAGATCTACAGAGTGACTATTCCCATTGGAGGTGCTGGATTGATTTTGATTAGTGTGGATTTAGATTCGGATGTAAATAGCATAGTTGAAAAAATTTTAACAATTAAAAATCAGTATTCTTCATAATTTACGATAGGTATGGATTTTCATGTTTTTGATACATATGTAAAAGCAAAAGATGGGCATACCATGCACTTTGATGTAGTAACCGATAGTGATGATATCGAAAAAGCAATTTCGTTTGCAAAAGAATGGCTAAAAACAATTGGTGAGGAATCATCGATAGTTACTACAAATGAATGTAAATTTTGTCATACACAAACGGTTCCAGAAGATATGGAAATTGAGATTATGACAGATGGTTATTCTATTTCAAAGATGGAAGGATGCCCAAACTAATTTTAATTTACAACAAGAATTTTCTGGGAAATTAAGTATTCTATTGCAGACAGTAGTTCATTTTCTGAAATTGTTTCCTCTGCATACCACACAAAAATATCATGAACCCATGTAGGTATTTTTGATTCAGCCTGTTCTAAATTTTCAACTTCAAGTTGTTCAATTTCTTCATCAGGTGTTTCTAATTCTTGAGTATCATTCTGAGTGATTACTAAAGGCTTACTAGATTCAATGATAGAAAATGTTGAAACAGCTTCACTTGGACCATATTCAGAAAATATTCTCAATACATAGTCACCTACAACATTTGCATCTATGTCTTCAGGTTGAAGATAATGTAAAATTTGAACTCCATACAAATTATCATCTATTACTTTGGGTAAAATTTCAGTAGTTTTCAAAATTTCCCCATCACTAATTCTAGATATCTCCATAAAGTGATAGCCATGTTGAGGATCATAATTTTGGATTTGAACATCAGCTCGAATCATTTGTGGATTTTTATCTAGATCAATGGTATCTCCAGAAATAAAGTCGATAGTAATAACAGGCATTTCTTCAAGGCCATAAACTGAGTTAGTATAAAATAATAAAATTATTGAAAAAAATCCAAGAGTTAACTTCGAAATCATTTACTATCAAAATTTATGATATTAGATTGGTTATATCTATAATCTACATTTTTTGTGAGTAATAGATTCCAATTTGGAATTATCAAAGCATACAAGCACCAAAAACTCCCGCTGAATCACCCAATTTATTTTTCAAAATAGGTGTATCTACTAATTCTGAAAATACCTTATCATAAACAGAGTCTTTTCCCTCGGAATACAAAAAATCAATGTTTGATAGACCACCACCTAAAACAATTGCATCAGGATCTAGAATATCTATTACATTTGCAAGACCATAGCCAAAATTTTCTAAAAATTCATCTTTCCATTGCTTTCCAATATTGTTATCTAGATCTAAGATTATGTCTTGAAGTGATTTTGATTGTCCAGTTAATTTTTTCCAGTGTTTTTCAAGTGACGGTCCACAAATGTATGTCTCGACACATCCAGTTTTACCACAATAACATTGATTTCCATTCCGGTGTAAAGTATGATGTCCCCATTCACCACCAATATTTGTTCTTCCAGTATGAAGTTTTTTATCAATTACAATTCCACCTCCTACACCTGTACCTAG
>JABDOO010000082.1 GCA_013043295.1 Candidatus Nitrosopumilus sp. | reverse complement strand
ATCCAGTCCTAATTCTTCTACTTTACAGCCCATTTTAGGCTCGGGATTGCTCAAAACTTTGTATTGTGAAATATAGTCTTTTTTTGAAAATAGGATCTCTTCAGTAATCTTATCTGGATTGTTTTTTCCAATCATCTCCTTGATTTCATTTTCTCCCCTCACAATTCCTTCATCCTTGAGACCGTCTGATAATCCGCCTTCAGAGACTAGCCCTTTGTCAAATCTTGATAGAAACTCGAGAAATACCTCGTCAGGATTTTTTGAAAATTCTAAGAGATCCTCTAACCCACATTTTTCGCAGGAAACATGCATTTTTTTGTTGAATGTTTTTTGTATTCCAATTTTTGACTTACATTTAGGGCAAGAAAATTTCAAGATCTATTAGATAAGGAATCGATGATGATTTATTGTTTGATAGATGTTGTGGCCCACGACATTATTAAGCTAGAACCGAGACTTGAATTTAAAAATGAAAAAAATAGAAATAAACAAAATTTACAATCAAAGCTGTATTGAAGGGATGAAATCTATCCCTAAAAATAAAATTGATCTCGTAATTACTGATCCACCTTTTGCAATAAATTTCAAGGCAAAAAAGGCAAATTATAACAGAACTTCCTCTAGGGTCTTATCTGGATATAATGAAATCAAACCTGAAGATTACTATGATTTTACATTCACTTGGATGAGTGAAGTTTTCAGAATTTTGAAGGATTCTGGAAGCATGTATATTTTTTCAGGATGGAATAATCTTAAAGATATCTTACGTGCAATAGATGATGTTGGATTTACCACTGTAAATCATATTATATGGAAATATCAGTTTGGGGTTGTTACTAAAAGAAAATTTGTTACATCTCACTATCACTGTCTCTATGTCTGCAAAGATGATAAGAAAAGAAAGTTCTTTCCATTCACTAGGTTCAAAAAAGATGAAAAAACAAAAGATGGTAGGAGTCTCCATTATAAGGACAAAGAAGATGTTTGGGACATCAAGAGGGAATATTGGACTGGTGATGAAAAAACTCCAACGAAACTTCCATCTGAAATTATTGAAAAATTACTACAATATTCCAGTGAGAAAAATGATTTAGTCTTTGATCCATTTCTTGGTTCTGGCCAAGTCGCAGTAGTTAGCAAGTCTCTAAAAAGAAAATTCCTTGGATTTGAAATAGTTCCTGATTATTACAAATTTGCTAAAAAACGACTAGATACTGATACCTATAGAATCAAAAAATCAAAATAAATTATTGTTTTTCTTCTGTTTCATCTATTCTTTTCTGACCAATTTTTGATGCAATACTTTCTCTAATCTCATCGTCTGTCTTTCCTTCTGTTTTAACTCCTGCTGATTTTGCAATCATCTCTAATTTTTCTCGTTCTGTTTCAACTGGGCCTGAAATCTTTGGGACTTCCTCTGTTACATCTTTCATCTGCTCTTGAATTTCGTTTTTGGCTTTGTTGTATTCATTTACTGCTTTTCCCATCTTTCTTGCAGCTCCTGGAAGTTTTCCTGTACCTAAAATCAAAACTAGTGCAACAAAGATAATTATCATCCATTCACTTCCACCAATATTCAGTGAATATTCCAACATGTTTTGATGTTCTTTAAATTGAAATTAAACCTAATGTTCAAAATTTACGCCTAAATTATCATTTTCATGATTGAATATCACTAATGAGAATTCACGTATCAATATAAAGAAATTAAAAAATGATTATTCTTTATGAAAAAAATAGAAGCAATCGTCCAACCTGCTACAAAAGATGCAGTAATTGCTGCAATCAAAAAAGTTGGTGTGGGTGGTGTAACTGTTCACCAAGTTCAAGGTCAAGGAGCACAAGACCCTCCATTAGTTGGGCAGTATTTCAGTAAGGATATGATCATCTGTGTTGTAGATGATCCTAAAGTAGATGAGATACTAAATGCAATTACAAATGTTGCTTGCACTGGTACTAAGGGTGATGGCAAAGTCTTTGTAACACATATTGAGGATGCACTAGATCTATGTACTAAAAAACGTGGAACAATGGATATCTAATTTGAGATTCTCTTTGGTTCCAGTTTCTTTCTAGCATTTATTGCAAATAGTGCAACTCCTATTCCTATAATACAAAACACAACATATGGTGTCTCATTTCCAAATGATTGTGTAATAGGACCCCCTATAGTTGGACCTATTGCCCAACCC
>JABDOO010000070.1 GCA_013043295.1 Candidatus Nitrosopumilus sp. | reverse complement strand
TTCTTCAAAGCATTTTGAGAAAACACTTATTGTAACTTTATTCTCAAATTCAAATGATTCCGTATTAGAAATTCTATCATTTTTACAAAATTATTCTATTGAGAATAATTATGAACGAATACAAATTCTGACTAGAGAAATATTGCCTGAATTTGATTCTTTGGAATCAAAAATTTCATTTTATTTAATGAAGAAATTCTTAGACTAGTTTGATTTGACAATTTTAATGGTATTGTTTAAAATTCCTAAACTCTCAATCTCCATTTCAACCTTATCACCATCTTTCAAAAATACTGCATTTGGTTTGTTTAGCATTACTCCAGCAGGTGTTCCTGTAGAAATTATATCTCCCTTCTCTAATGTCATTACTTGAGATATTTTTGATACAATTTCTGGAATCTTTATGAACATGTTATCTGATGATGAATTTTGTCTTATTTCCCCATTAACTTTGGTTGACATTTTTAGATTTTGAGGATCTTTGATTTCATCTTTTGTTGTTATCCATGGTCCACATGGGGCAAATGAATCAAAACTTTTTCCTCTTGTAAATTGTTTATCTTTGAATTGAATATCTCTTGCAGAGACATCGTTGAAAACCATATATCCAAAAATAACATCAGATGCTTCCTCTAGGCTAATATTTTTACAGTTTTTTCCAATGATAATGGCTAATTCAATTTCGTAATCCAATTGAGTGACAAAATCTGGGCATACAATATCTGAATTTGTACCATTTAATGCAGTTCGAGGTTTTATTACAATTGCAGGATCCTCTGGGGCTTGTAATCCTTGTTCTTTAGCATGATCTACATAGTTAAATGCTAAACAAATGATTTTGTTAGGATTTGGAATTGGAGCTAATAATTTGAATTTAGAAATATTTTCTCCATATGGCAAGTCATTAATTTTGTTTTTAATTTCATCATACCATCCATCAAACAGAAAATCTTTTACATTCTGAGGAATTGGCACACCTGTCAAATAAGTAATTTCGTCTTTTGTGGCAACCTTTTCTCCTTTAACAAAACCATATGTTTCACTATTTCCATATTGTAATCTGGCAATTTTCATAATTGATCACTTGTGAGTAAAAATTGCTTGATTCTGTGAATCTTTTCTACAATATCCAAATCTAACAAATTGAATTTCTTCTCCTTCTTTTAATTGTAGATAATGAGGTTCTGTATAAACGTCCAATTCTTCTAAACTATCTTCGTTGAAATTATCTCCATTGAATAGTGTTTTTGGAATAAGCATTTTGATTTCATGAGCTGTTTTTTGAGGAACCCATTGAATTTTTGTAATATCTGCTGTTTCTCCATTTTCAACAAAATTTCCCTCTAATTCAATACCAGATTTAGTGATGGATACATTACCTAAACCTAATAGACGAATTTCTTCACCTTCTTTGATATTTTGCGCATCATCACCTGAAATGTAAAAATTCCCATCAATCTCAATTTTTCTTTTTCCCATATCATTAATTGGATGATTTGGAATTTCAATTGATGTTAATCCCAAATTTTTCACTGAAAGTTTCTTTGCATTGTTTACCATGAATAGTCTGATACTGCTGGCATCAACAAATTTTCTGTTAAAGGCCTCTAGCGAATCAAATGGTGCTAGTGTATTTGCTTTGGTTAATCCCAAGGACATTATGAATTTTCTAATTGCCTCTGGCTTGATTCCTCTTCTTCTTAATGCCTCTAATGTTGGAAGTCGTGGATCATCATACCATGAAACTTTGCCCTCCTCAATCAAGGGCTTTAAAATCCTCTTTGAAATTGGCATTCCTTTGAATTCTAGCCTAGAAAAAAATCCTTGAACAGGCTTTCTCATGCTTAGTGCATCTAAAATTGCATCAATTAGCTCTTTTCTTAGTTCAAATTCTTTTGAACGAAATGCATGAGTAACGCCATCTATACTGTCCTCTATAGCTACTGCCATATCATAACTTGGCCAAATTCTGTATTTCTCCCCTAATGTGTAGTGCTTTCCTTCAATAATTCTAAACAATACAGGATCTCTCATAACTGCATTATCAGCTTTCATGTCTCCACGAAATCTCACAATGGCATCACCTGGTTTGAATTTTTGATTCATCTTTTCCCAGTTTTTATTATTTTTTTCAATATCTCCTGTACTGCATTTGCAAGCCTTTCTTTCTCTTCGATTTTTACTGATGTCTTCTCTTTTGCAAGTACAAACGTAAGCTTTACCTGAACTAATCAATTCATTTCCTTTTTCATAAAATATCTCCATATCATCTGAAGTATTTTTTACTGTATCAAATTCAATTCCTAACCATTCTAATCCAACTTTAATTGCAGCATGATACTCCATTCTTTCTGCTTCTGGATTTGTATCATCCATTCTTAAAATAAATTTTCCACCGTACATCTTTGCATATTCTGAATTAATGATAGCAGCTTTTGCATGACCTATGTGTGGATATCCGTTAGGTTCTGGAGGAAATCTTGTTATTACCTTTCCATGTTCTGCATCTTTTAATTCTGGTAGGCCCTCTCTTTCCTCAATTTTTTCTTTTGGTGCCAATAATTCTGGAAATTTTTCTTTAATTTCCTTTTCTTGTTCTTCTAATGATAATTGATTTACTAATTGTACAATTTCAGAAATTTCTAATGAAACTTCTTTAACTTTTTTTCTAAATTCAGGTTTTGTTCCGAGAATCTTACCTAAAATTATTTTATCTCTTGTCTCGCCTCCATGCTCAAAAGCATTTTGGAGTGCCATTTTTCTTATCTCAATTTTTAATTCTTCATCCATGATAGTTCTTACCTATTGCAACTATACACTTCTTTTTACTACAAAATCTAACAATGAAATTAACTCTGTTTTTGCTGATCCTGAATACTTTTCTAGAGATTTTTCAGCCTTGTCAGCATATTTTAGTGCCTGTTTTCTAACATTTTCTTCAATTCCTAATGATCTGATTACTTCTACAGCTTTTGCAAGATCCATTTTTGAAACCTTTGAATTTCCGAATGCTTTTAAAATTCTTTTTTTATCATTGCCTTTTGCTAATTTAATTGCCATAAGAATAGGAAGGGATTTTTTACCCTCTCTTAGATCATTTCCAACTGGCTTCTTTGTAATTTTGGGATCCCCCATAACTCCAATGAGATCATCTGTTATCTGAAAAGCAATTCCTAAATTTCTTCCAAATGATGAAAGATTTGAAATATCAGTTGTCTTGTTTGTTGCACAAACTGCTCCCATTGCACATGATACATCAAATAAGGCTGCAGTTTTTTTACCAATCATTGTGATATATTCTGCTTGTGAAGGAATTTTTTTCTCTTCTGCCATTTTAACATCAAGTAGTTGTCCTTCACATACATCTACACAAGCTTTGGCAAGTCTAGAAACTAGTTGAGTTGTTGCTTTTGGGGATAATTTTGAATCAGTGATAACCTGAAATGCTTTTGAAAATAAAACATCTCCTGCAAGAATTGCAATTGGCATTCCAAATTTCTTGTGTACTGTTGGAACTCCATGACGCATTTCATCATTATCCATTATATCATCATGAACTAATGTAAAATTATGAACCATTTCTACTGCACTAGCAGCTGGCATCGCATTGGAAACTTTTCCTTTTAAAATTTGGCAACTTCTAATTACCATGTATGGTCTAAGTCTTTTTCCACCATTTACTATTAGATGACCAGCTGCATCGTAGAGTTTTTTTGGATTTCCTTTTAACTTTGAATTTAGATACTTGTTTACTGTTTTTGCATTTTCTTCCATTTGTTTAGTTTTTTTCATTTACTAATCTCCATTTGTCTTCTTTTAGATGAATTTTAATTGCTTTTTGTAATTCATCATGAACTTCACTATTCATCCATGTAGATAAGATATTTGCATATTTTTCAAGCATGGATTTATCAGATTTCTCTAATAATTCCAACGCAATTAACATCCAAGGACAATAAATTTGTGGATTTTCCTTTAGCTCTAAAACTAATTCTTTGGCTGAAATCCATTTGATTTCATCTATCTCTCCTTTGATTTCCTTTAATTCTGTGGATTTGTCAATTTCTCCTATTAGAGTACCGCATATTTCATTTTCAGAACCTACATCTTTGTATGGAACATGATATTCAAATTTGTGAAGATAATCAAGGGTTCCTGAAATACCTAATTCTTCAGGCATTCTTCGTTCTCCTGATGAAACATATGTTTCTGATTCTCTTGGATGACTGGCAAATGTTCCATCCCAATCATTTGGCCATAACATTTTTTCTTTTGCTCTTCTGGTGAGAACTAGTCTTCCTTCATTATCAAACAGTAATGCTGTAAATGCTCTGTGTAATTTCCCGTTTGGTAAATGACATTTTACTTTTTCTTCACTTCCTATAGGATTATCATTTTCATCAACTAAAATTACATATTCTTCAGACATTTTTTTTACCTCTAAACAGAGTTCCTTCAAATGTCCTATTTTTAACAGCTTTCACAATCCTTTCAGGTTTATTCCCATTAACAAAGAATACATTCATTCCCAATTTGGAAATTTTTGAGGCTTCTTCAACTTTTCTTGTCATTCCTCCTGTAACATCCATTTTATTTTCTGAAATTGATGGATTTTCTCCTTTTAATTCATAAATCAATTTTTTTGATTTGAAATCTGAATACAACCCGTCTTCATTCAATGCAAAAATTGTTAGTCTTGGTTTTAGAATTTTTGCAATATGTGTCATAATTTTGTCTCCTGACAAAATGTATGTTTTATTTTGACCAAACCACAGTGCATCTCCATATGTGACTGGAATTAAGCCTGATTTGGCAATTTTTTCAATTTCTTTAATTTTTTTAGAAATTGGTTTATTTCCTGACATAAAGTCAGTTGGTGGAAGGCAATAGGGATTTAATTTATTTTTTAATAATGAATCTAAAATATTTTTATTTAATTCAATCATTGAATTTTTAACAATTGCTACTCCCTTTGGATTATATTTTTTCTCTTTTGTATGCATATCATATTTTACAGACCAATAATGTCCAAAAGAACCGCCTCCATGAACAATAACTATTGGTTCATCAATTTTTTTCAAACATTTTGAAAGATTATCTATAGTCTTTTTTCTAAGCGATAATGGTTTTTCTTTATTTGTAATTATAGATCCACCGAATTTAATCAGAATCATATTGTTCAAAATTATCTTATCAATTAAAAAGTATCCAGTCCTTGAAAATCAATTTTGACTGAAAAACAATCATAATTTTCATTTTTGAATTGAATCATTGTTTGCTCTAGATTTGTTTCATCTGTAAGAGCAAAAATGCAGCCTCCGCCCCCTGCACCTGTAATTTTTGCACCAAATGAACCATTTTGACCTAATTTGATCATATTTCTTAGTTTGTCATTTGAAATTCCTATAGATTCCAAGTACTCTTGATTTTTATTTATTTTATTTCCAATTTCTTTGATATCATTTTCTTTTAACAACTTTAACACATCATCTACTAGTTCTGACTCTTTATCACACAAAACTGAAAATATTTTTTCATTATTTTCTTTGAATTGTTTCACATTCTCAACCACAGTTTTTGTGGAATGTTCAATTTTAGAATTGGCAATAACTAGATGAAAATTAGGCTCAGATTCAATTTTATTAAATCCATTTTCTTTATCGTATTCCATAATTCCCCCATACGTGCATACCGTGCAATCTGCACCTGAAGTATTTTCAAAAATTGTTTTTTCAGCCTCTATTGCCAATTCTAAAATTTCTTCATTTGATGTGTTGCTAAATAATCTTGAAATTGCAGCAGCTGCTGCAACACAGCATGCTGAAGATGATCCTAAACCAACACCTAGTGGAATATCTGATTCTACCTCTATTGTAATTCCTATATTTTGATCCTTGATCATTTTATCTGCCAAATAATAAAACGGTTTTAACGGTGAATTAATCTCTGAAATTATTTTATTTGGTTCTAAAACTAAATCTCCTATGTTTGATTTAATAGAAATTTTATTTTCTTCAATTTTTTCTGCAGTCACTGTTATTCTTTTGTTAATTGCACAAAGAATAGCTTTAACTCCGTATACTACAAAGTGCTCTCCAAAAAGAATTACCTTTCCTGGTGCTGAAGCTTTAGATTTCAATAGAATACTTTAAAATTTTGAACGTTTACTCAATTTCTTCTTCGGTAATCTTTGTTTCAAAATCATCGATTTCATTTTTCATTGGTTCATCTTCTTTTAATTCTCCTCTTTCAATTAAGATTTGACGCACCAAAAGCCAGTAAACTGTTGCTAGGGCTTTTCGTCCTCTGTTGTTTGCTGGAATTATTACATCCAAATTTGATGTGATGTTATCTGTATTTGCAATTCCGATAATTGGAATACCTGCATTTGTTGCTTCAATAATTGCTTGCTCATCTACTTGTGGGTCTGAAATCAAAACTAATTTTGGTTCAATGTAATATGGTAATGAAGGATTTGTTAGAGTTCCTGGCATAAATCTGCCAAGTAATTTCTTTGAGCCCAAACTCTCACAGAATTTTTCAATTGGGGTTTCTGCATATTGCCTGCCTGAACAAACGATCAAGTTCTCTGCACCTAGCCTATTGATGAATTTAGCTGCTGTCTGAATTTTCTCTAAAGTAATATCCAAATCAAGCATGTACAATCCTTCAGGACTGGCTTTAGTGATGAATGGTTTCATGAATTTTGTCTTTACTTGAGTTCCTACTCTGATTCCTGTAGCTAAAACCTTCTTTTTGATGTCTGTTGCTTCAGTTTGTTGGCTCATGACGATTTTAAATCTCTGCCATACCGCGTATTAAATCATGCTCTGCTAGTCGTAATAATTCATTGAGTTTTGCCACTCTTTCGCCTCCAACAATGCCCACTTTAAGTAATTTTGACTTTGTTGCAAGACCAATATGAGATATTTGTGAATCTGTGGATTCACCCGATCTATGTGAAGTGATTAATTTGATATTATTTTGAGTTGCCTCATCGGCAAATTCTAAAGCATCAAAGAGACTTCCTGCTTGATTGACTTTTAAAATTGCAGCATTGCAAGATTTTAGTTCAATTGCTTTTTTCAAGATATTCTTATTTGTGACAGTTAGATCATCTCCTGTAATCAAGGTATTGGGAAATTTTTTTGTCAATTCTGCCATATCTTCAAAGGCTTCTTCATGAACTGCATCTTCTGCATAAATTAATTTAAATTTCTCAATAATGTCTGCAGCAAAGTCAATTTGCTCCCCTGTTGAATTTTCAAATCCTGCTCTATCATAGAGATACTTTTCTTTTTGCTCATCCCACTGTGTTGATGAAGCAAAGTCTACTCCTAAAGAGACCTCTTTGCCTAAAGTAAATCCTAAATTTTCACATGCTTTTGCAGAAATTTCTAGTGCTTTTTGATTTTCTAATTTTGGTGCCCAACCTCCTTCGTCTCCTCTGCCATTTGTAAAACTAGGATCCTCTTTTTCTAATACACGTCTAAGTTCTTTATGTACGGATAAATTTGTAGCAATGGCATCCTCAATAGTTTTTGAGCCAGTAGCAGAAATTAGTATCTCCTGAATATCTGGTGTTCCTGGACCGGCATGTGCACCTCCACCTAAAATATTTCCTAATGGATATGGAAATTTAAAAGAAGATTCTGAAGACAGTGTTTTGAATAATGGCTCATCTAATGCCTTTGAAGCTGACTCCATAGATGCAATTGTAACTGCAAATGCTAATCCTCCTCCAATAACTGAATAATTTGTAGTGCCATCCAATTCGTTTAGAACATCATGAATACCTTTCAAATCTGATGATTCTAGGCCAACAAATTTTTGAGCATTTTCTTTTAAAATTCTAAGACTTTCTTCAGGGTTTTCATTTGGAAAACTTACTGCCTCATATTTTCCTACACTTGCACCAGAAGGTGCACAAACTCTACCTAAAAAATTGTTATCGGATTGAACATCTACTTCTATAGTTTTACTTCCTCTACTATTGTATAGAATACGTCCTTCAATTGAGGAAATTTTAGCCAAGTTATTCTAACTCAGATTGAACTTCTTGTTTTCTTCTCTGAATTGCTTCATAAAATGGGATTACTTGCTGAATTGTTTCAACCGTAGTCAATAGCATTCTCCTGCAACAATATCTTTCAAGTCCTAATGAATCAAGAGTTTTTGTAGGATCTTCCCCTGCTTTAATTTTATTTTGATAATCTTCAAATTTATCAGCAATTAATTTTCCACAAGTCAAACATCTAACAGGAATTAACACGAACGAAAAAGTAACCAAGGATTATAAAAACCATGCAAGAAAATTCCTTTGCGGACGTCGCCCAGCCTGGCCAAAGGCGCTAGCTTGAGGGGCTAGTCTCTCAGGAGTTCGTGGGTTCAAATCCCATCGTCCGCACCACTTGATTACTTCTCTAATTTCTGTAAAATCTTGATTAATTCTGTTCTTCTTTTTTCTTCAGTAATTACTGATCTAACATCATCTACCAGAATTCTATTTACGTCGATTTTCCTTCTTGCCTCTTTTACTACTTTATCGTACATTGAAAAAGTATACAGTTGAAGATACAAATTTTCCATTATCTCAAAAATTCTAGTTGCTTCCTCAATTTTGTTCATTCTAATTTTATCAAATACTTGTCTTTTTAGTTCCCCAACACAATCAAGTAATCCTAAAACATATGATTCTGGCATCACTGCTAATTTTTTATCTGAAGGAACTTCTTTTCCTTCAACAATTGCTATCAAACATGCAGCTTCTACAAACTCTTGCTCAGGGGTAATTAGATATCTGCTTAATCCCCCTGTTGCTTTTTTCTTGTATTTTTTTAATAATGTCCCTGCCTGTTTTAGATTCTTTTTAGCAGTAATCAAATCACCCTTATGAACTGCAATAATTGATTTACTACATAGAATAATAATTTCTCTTGTATTTTTTAATAAAAATTCCCTAGAGTCTTGAACCTCTTCTAAAGATTTTGCAATTTTATTTAACGATGGTTTTACATTTTTTAATGTCATGATTTTTGCTATTGAAAAACTAGGATAAAGCCGTTTGCTAAACTCTTATTTCAGATTTCTTTCAAAAAATTCTAAAGTTTTCTGCCATGCATCCATTGAAGCGTCAGGAGCATAACGTTCACCAGATGGATTTGCAAATGCATGATTTACGTCTGAATACATGTGAATTTCATTAGGAATTTCAAGTTCATTTAGTGCTGCTTCAAATTCATTTACTTGCTCAGGTGGAATTCCCTGATCAAGTTCTGCAAAAATCCCTAACACTGGCCAATCTATTGAAGATAGTTCTTCAGAATCAGTTACAAGACTTCCATAGTAAATTACAGTTGCATCCATTTCATCATTGTTCAATGCAAGTTGAAGAGATTGTCCTCCTCCTAAACACCATCCAATTGAACCCATATTTGTTGGTGAATATTGTTCATCTAGATATGATAATGCAGAATCCATGTTGCTTATCCATTCTGTTCTATCAAAAGAGTTGACAAGTTGTCTTGCTTCTTCAGGAGTTGTACCTATCTGTCCTTCATACAAATCAACTGCTAAAACAACATATCCATGTGATGCAAGTTTTTCTGCCATCTCT
Organism: Candidatus Nitrosopumilus sp.; assembly: GCA_013043295.1. Lineage (GTDB taxonomy): Archaea > Thermoproteota > Nitrososphaeria > Nitrososphaerales > Nitrosopumilaceae > Nitrosopumilus. Next base: position 973 of record JABDOO010000070.1, on the reverse strand, counting down.
TTGATATTGTCATTCAGACCCCACCACTCATGAATCATAATTATTCCTGGAAAATTTCCTTCAACTGAAGGCTTTGATAAATATCCATTAGTACCATCGCTATACTGTACGACTTTATTATCAACTTCAAAACTTCCAGTTGTAAATACTACAGAATTGTTATTTTCATTTTTTTCATAATCTGGTAAAACATGAATTGCCCATCCTCTTTGAATTAATTTTTCAACTGATGATGGTTTTACACATGCTGGTTTACCATTTGATAATTTCATTACTAATTCAAGGCCATTAGTGCATGTAATATTGGAGGATTTTGTGGTTTCTTGAATTTGTTTTAAGGATGGTTTGCTAATCTCTTTTTTGCTTTCTAATCCTAAATCACATTTTTCACCTTTTTTGATTACTTGAGTTCCACAGACTTCCCAAGGACTTGACCAATGCCAAGAAGCAAATGCAGGTGACAATGGAATCATCAATACAACTAGAATTACAATTATTGATAGGGCTCTCATGAAGATAAATTGCATTAATGATATATTAAAAAATTTGAAACTTTTTCTAGTGTTAATTTTACCTCTTTTAGACATAATTCATACATTCAAAGCTCTTATTTTGGATATAATTTTATGAAATTTATGGAAATTACTGTTGATCAAATGTACAATATTGAAAATAAAGGTCATGACATGGGATTTTTAAAAAAATTCATGATGGAAAATGCTGGGGCTGCAGCAGTCCGAAGATTGCTTGAAAAAATTAACAATATCGAATCAAAACAAATTCTAATTTTTGTTGGTTCAGGCAATAATGGTGGAGATGGTCTAGTTATGGCAAGACACCTGGCAGGATATGGTGCAAAAGTAGATGTCATGCTTCTTGGCAATCGTGAAAAAATCAAAACTGAGGAAAGTAATTGGAATTGGTCAATTTTAGAAAAAATGCCCTCTGTAAAATTACATACTGGTGATACTTT
>JABDOO010000054.1 GCA_013043295.1 Candidatus Nitrosopumilus sp. | reverse complement strand
TGGTTTAATCAAAAATAGTTATTACATTTTAGAATGAATTTAAAAATGAAATACAGGAGAGCCGACTAGTCTCTCCCGCCCTTAGGTCATAAGACCTAATGAACAATGTACATTACAAAATTAGTATAAAAACACAAAATAAAAAACGAGGCTAAAATCCTGAAAATGCATTTCCAGACATGGCATCAAAAAATAATTTTACAGCTGCAATCAAAATTACAACCGATACTAAAATTTGCAAATAGCGTTCCTTGATATCAATCGATAGTCTAGCCCCTACTAAGCCACCAATGAAAGATCCAATAGCAAGTAAACCAGCTTGGAGAAAGTCAGGATGCCCAAGTAAGCTGTGCACTATTACACCGGACAAGGATGCAAACAGTAAAATCATTTGTGATGTAGGTGCAGCTTTTTTCATTGCCATACCCATTCCTACAACCATCAAAGGGACAAAGATTATTCCACCTCCAATACCAAAAAAGGATGAAATAATTCCTGCAAAGAAGCTTGCACCAATTGCAAAAACAATCATCTGTTTTGAAATAGTTTTTTCTTTTGTCTCAATTTTTTTTCTTAAAAATATGTAAGCTGCAGATGCAATCAAAACAAATCCAAATAGAATTTTAAAGATATCCGGCGCAATATCAGTGGAAATTATTGCACCAAGTATGGTTCCAGGAATAGAAAGTAAACCTAATTTTAGACCTAAAGAATAAACAATTCGTTTTTGTTTAGAGTAAGAAATGGTAGATGCAACAGCATTACTTAGGGCAGCAAATAGACTGTTACTTGCAGCTGCTGTTGGAGGAAATCCTAAAAATGTCAATACAGGAACTACAATAATTCCACCACCCAGTCCAATCATGGAGCCCAATACTCCTGCTGCAAATCCAAGTAAAATTAACCATAATTGATCAATCATTGTAATCGTCAATCAAAGAAATTTCAAGTATATAATTAGACTACTTTAGAATAATTAAAGTCTGCAATACAGAATTTTCCTTTGTAGTAATTTCTAAAGAGATTTCTGTGTTGGCTAAATTATCAATTTTTGATTTAATATTTCTCTGGTTAGAATCATTGTAAAACTTCTTTACAGCATCTAGCCATGCCGAAATGGATTCAAAGTCTTCAGATTGTTCCTCATCCCAACAGTCACAAACTAAACTTTCTATAACAGTCTCAAAAACTAACAAAACTTCAGCAGGGTTTGATTCCAGAGTAGCAGTTTCAAGATTGGCTATAGCCAAAATTGGGGAATTTGTGTCTCCTCCTAAATTGATATTGCCCAAAGCGTTTCCATGAATATCAGTAACGGCAGTGGTGGTACAATATTCCACAGTTCTGGGCAATCCATTCTCAAAATATGTGCAGTATTGGCTTATTGTATTATCAGTAATTGCAGTTGGAGCAGATACAAAAATATTGTGAGAAGATAAAGTTTTTTGAATTTTTTCAATATCATAATATGTAAATCCTGTTTCATAGACAGGTTTTGTTTCTGTCGGAGTATTTGGTTGTGATATAATTAGGAGGGAAGAAGATGCAACTATTACAGCCCCAATTATAATTAAAATCCATTTGTTCACAAAATATAATTTAATTATACAAAGATAAGGCTTTGCAATATTAAATTGAAATTATAGTTAATTTTGAATTTTTAGTAATATTATTTTGTTTGATAAACCCAGAGGTTACCTCAAGCACATATAATGCCTCATTTTCAGGAACAACACTTTGGCATCCTGTAATTTCTACTACAGTTTTACATGGAGGAACATTTTCTTCAATGTGTACAACATTTCCATCACGATCAAACCACATCATGTCTAATGAAAATTGCATGTTTAGCATCCATAATGAATAAAGGCCAGGTTCTTGGAAGACAAAAATCATTCCTTGATCAAGGGGAAGTTGTTCTTGGAACATTAAACCACGAACTCGTCTGGGTTCAGTATCTGCAATTTGTACTTCAACTGCAACATCATCTACCAAAATTGTACCTCTTGGAAATTCAACTGATTCTAATTTACTATCACTGGGAAGAGTTAGCATACCAATAACCCCAATTATTACAGCTGCAATGGTGACAGGGATTAGTGCTTGTGCCCTAGTAGTCATGGTAGAAATTATGTCAATCCTGTTAAAAACTAATGCCGATTACATTACAGAATTTTTAAAATCACTAATCGAGGACATTGTATTTTTTGTCTGGTGACCAATATCGTGAAGGGTTGCGCCATTGTATTTTTTGTCAAGATACCTTCCAGCAACAATCATTGGCCCCCCAATCGCACAAGTGACTCCAGTAGGTTCAGGTACCCATAACATCAAAAACCCTATTTTTTGGAGTTTCTTTCCCGGTGCAGGAGCTTTTTGAAGTGCCCCCAGTGAACGAGCAGTATGAGAATCATCCATTTTAGTTACTTCTGAGTACAATGAAGCTCTACGCTTAGCTGAATCAGAGAATTTTCTCAATTTGTCTAGACGTTCCTTTAGGGGATCAACCATTCCAATCTGAATTTAGAAGAATCTAGTTAAGAATCAAAGATCAACTCAGGTTACATTCAAGTCAACAAAGAATAACCAAATTTTACACAAAAGAACTCAATTATACTAGATCTATTTAGATACAAAGACTAGATGAAAACAAAAAATTCCAAAAGACTCGATTCGATTAAAGCTGCACATCAATCAGAAAGGACCAGATCAAGTACAAGAATGGAGGATTATTTGGAAATTATTTCAGAATTAGTAGAGTTGAAAGGATATGCAACTACTTTAGATATTTCTAGATACATGCATGTAAGTGCTCCAAGTGTAACTAAGATGCTTCAAAGATTAGATGAGAATGGATTTTTGGAATACGAAAAATATCATGGGATAAATTTAACAGATAAAGGAATAGAGATTGCCGATGGAATCAGACAAAAGCATGGAATACTGTTAGAATTTTTTGAAATTTTAGGTGTGGGATATGATACTGCAAATCAAGATACAGAAGGCATTGAACATCATTTAAATCCAAAAACAATCAAACAGTTAAGAAAATTTATTACTTTTCTAAAAGCAAACCCAAAGATAATAGATAATTTTAAAAATCTTTAAGAAAAATTTTGATATCACTTTGAGAAGAGGTAAAATCCATCAAGTTTCTTGCAACATCAGAACGCTTAGGGATTTTGATTTGTCCCTTTTTACCAATTCTAACTGATGCAACAAATTTTTCATTGGCATAAATATCAGCATGCATTGATGTGAAATCTCGATTTACAGTTAATAGTAGCGCAGTTTTAGATTCTGAAAAACTAAAGGGTAAATCATTTGTAGTTAGTGACTCTTGTTGGGATGTTTTTTCAACTACATCAATATGCATTTTAAGGGATTTTTCAATCTCGTTAATGTTTGAGCCTCCCCTGCCAATTATTGATGCAATGTTTTGCTCATTAACCATTACTTTGACTCGATTATCAGAGAGAATTTCAACTTCTGCATTTGGATCATAACGACGGAAAGTTTCCTTAATTTTTTCTTCAGCTAATTTTTCAATTCCAATCTTATCAACTCTTTTCCCAACTGGAACAATAACATTTTCTTCACCAAATGTGTAAATTTCGTGCTCCAAAACTCCATCTTCAAAATTTCTAATCTCAATTACAGGTCTTGCCAAATCAGATTCTGTCATTCCAGTAGGAACTTTGACCTTTAATTCCAAATCATATACTTTTTGAATTCCACCATCTTTGACAAAAACAACAGTATCTAGCACATTTGGAATAATTCCAAGTTCAATTTTTCCAATAAATCTTTGAATTGCATCTAATGGGGAATTGGCATGTACAACACCTACCATTCCAACTCCAGTTAATCTCAAATCAGCAAACGTACCAAAGTCTTCTCGTCTTCTCACCTCATCAAAGATAGTATAATCAGGTCTAACAAGTAATAAAATATCGGCAGTGTTATCAAAACTCCCATCAAGTTTACTATATTGTGTAACTCCGGAATTCACTTGCAAGTCACGTGGAGATTCAAACGTTTTAACAATTTTTCCTTGATCATGATAAAAATTTGCCAGACCTGATGCAAGAGTACTTTTTCCAGATCCAGGGGCACCAGAAATGACAATGCCTTCAGCACTGTCAGCAAAACGTTCCATTAGTTTTTCAGAAATAGAATAATCATCAAGGGTAAGTTTCACAATTGGATGAACGATAGTAATCTCAAAGGATTCAGAAAAAGGTGGGTGGGTAATTGCTATTCTGTAATCACCATGCTGAACTACAGATGCTCCAGTTTTAGAAATTTCTAACGTACTAGAATCAGAAATATTTACAACATCTAAAATTTGAGATGCAATTAATTCTAAATAATCCTTAGTTAGAATATCCTCATTTATCTGAGTCAGTTTAAAAGAACCAGGTTTTCCTTTTTTTGCCAAAGGATATTGATTTTCTTTTAGATGTATGCTCATGGTTTCAGAATCAAAAAACTTTAGAAATTCTAAAGATTCATTCCTAATTTCAGATTTTAGAAAAACTGTATCTAGACCCTCAGCCTGTGCAACTAAATGCTGTACCTTATCAGAAGTGTATAAAACAGCATTGCCTTGTTTAGCCATGTCAATTATCAATGAATCTATTCTTCCACTACTTGCAAGCTTTACATCATCAGAGGAGGGATGGGTACCACTTACAGAAATGTTTAATCCATGACTTCCAGACATAGATTTTAGCTTTCTAATTCTTTCAAGACCAATGAATCCCTGCTCTTTCTTTTTTGATGCTTGTGATTGTAATTCATCAAAAACTGCTTGAGGTATTATAATTTCAGAATTCCTAATACTGCCAGATTCAATTTGAGAAACTAGTTGGCCATTTATTATTACACTAGTATCAGCTACAATTTTTGTCATTATTTAGATCAATTTTTTATTTATTATATACCCTAATTTACTTTCTTAAATTAAACTCTTGATAGATTCCAAAACACCATTAAAATCAAATGGTTTTGAGATGTATGAAGAAGCACCATTATCTAGACATTGTTGAATTA